>CAZVIG010000562.1:0-1502 GCA_964627395.1 uncultured Sedimenticola sp. | reverse complement strand
GATCTGGTCGCCCGTACCCGCGGGCCCGGGGGGCTGGACTTCGCCGCCGCCTCGGACGGGGATGGCGACCGCAACATGATCCTGGGACGCGACATCTTCGTCACTCCCAGCGACAGCCTCGCCATCCTCACCGCCAACCACGCGGTCTTTCCCGCCTGGCGGGACGGCATCCCCGGGGTGGCCCGCTCCATGCCCACCAGCCGGGCCGCCGACCGGGTCGCCGAGGCGCTGGGCATCGACCACTACGAGACGCCCACCGGCTGGAAGTTCTTCGGCAATCTGCTGGACGCCGGCCGGATCGCCTTCTGCGGCGAGGAGAGCTTCGGCACCGGCTCCGCCCATGTGCGCGAGAAGGACGGCCTGTGGGCGGTGCTCGCCTGGCTGAACCTGATCGCCGAACGGCGCCTGCCGGTGCGCGACATCGTGCGCGCCCACTGGCAGCGCTTCGGCCGCAACTACTACAGCCGCCACGACTACGAGGGCATCGACGCGCCCGCCGCCGAGCGGCTGATGACCCAGCTTCGCGAACTGATCCACACCCTGGAGGGCGAATGCTACGGCCCCCACCGGGTGGGCAAGACGGACGACTTCCGCTATGTGGACCCGGTGGACGGCTCGGTCTCGGAACACCAGGGCATCCGCATCCTGTTCGAGGACGGGGCACGCATCGTCTATCGCCTCTCGGGCACCGGCACCGTGGGCGCCACCCTGCGGGTCTATCTGGAAAGGCTGGAGACCCGGCCCGAACGGCTGGAGGAGGACACCCAGGCCATGCTGGCGGAGCTGATCCGCGCCGCTGACGCCATCGCCGACATCCGCCACCATACCGGCCGCAGCGCGCCGGACGTGATCACCTGATAAACCTGAAGACACACCCAAACCAGGGGGAAGAGAGACCATGACACGATGGTGCCACGTCGTCCATGACGACGAACACTATCTGGGACAGCTCCGGGAGAACGGACGGCTGCAGCTCTACCGCGGCGACCTGTTCGGCGAGCATGAGGACACCGGGCAGGAGGTGGACATCGACGCGGTGGACTGGCTGCCGCCGGTACGGCCGCGCCAGTTTCTGGGCCTGTGGAACAACTTTCACGAGCGCATGGCCGCCGAGGGCACCGCCCTGCCGCCCTTCCCGCTCTATTTCGTGAAGCTGCCGGGCTGCCTCGCGGCCCATGGCAAGACCATCACGCGTCCGCCCGGCTTCTCCGGCAAGGTGAAATTCGAGGCCGAGCTGGGTATCGTCGTGGGACGGGAGTGCTTCCAGCCCACACGCGACGAGATCGACGAGGTGATCTTCGGCTACACCTGCGTCAACGACGTCACCGCCCCGGAGCCCCTGTTCGAGGATCCCGCCTTCGGTCAGTGGTGTCGCGCCAAGAGCTTCCCTACCTTCGGCCCCATCGGCCCCTTCGTGGCCAGCGGCATCGAGCCGGACGCCCTGCGGGTCCAGGCGCGCCTGGACGGGGAGCTGCTGCAGGACTATCCGGTGAGCGACATGA
>CAZVIG010000561.1:0-1510 GCA_964627395.1 uncultured Sedimenticola sp. | reverse complement strand
CTCGACCTTGAACCGCCCTTCCTGGCTGAAATCCACCAGTGGCTGGCCGGGCTGCACGGTATCGCCCTCTTCCACGTAGACCTTGTCGATCACGCCGTTGAAGGGCGCCACGCTCAGGGTATCCCGCAGGCGGGCATCGATCTCGCGGATATCGGCATCCGCCTGGCGCAGGCTGTTCTGTGCCTGGGCCAGGCGGCTCTGTACTTCGACGATACTCGGTATAACGCTCGGCATCGTGATCGCGCATGCCCAGTGCGTCCTGCAGCGGGACACCGAACATCTGGTCCATCATTCCGGGGAAGCCGAATCCACCGGGGGCGCTGCGTACCGGATCCGAGCGGGGCGTATACAGTTCGCGCTGGTACTGGGCCTGGGCGCCCTGGGCGCAGAGGCGAGAAGAAGACTCGCAACGAGAGAGCGGATGTTCAGTCGGAGTTCACCCCAGGTCTAAAGACACTTCGCGGGCGAATGCTGTCGCCCGCGGATGACGTCGCCGGCCGGTACTGTCGGGCCGAAATGGCGCAGAAATCTATTGGAATAAGGTTAAAATGCCAAGAAAAATCAGTCTGTTGTAATCTTGCGTCGCGTCGCTCGCGAATTTTTGTCCGGTTTCTGCGACACCATTTTCACCTTAGCGGATTGTCCGAGGTTCGCACGAACTTCGCTGATCTGGGTGATAAAGTGCTGTTTTGCAATCCACTCCCGGGGGATCCACTGTCCGTGCAATCGTCTGTCCAAATACCGATGCAGTGGCCGCAGCTGCTGTCGCGGCGGCGCTTGGGCGCCGACCGGCCGCCCGAGCAGCACACTGCGAGGACCGATTTTCAGCGCGACTTCGACCGGGTGGTGTTCTGCTCCGCCTTTCGGCGCATGCAGGACAAGACCCAGGTCTTCCCGCTGTCCAAGGTGGACTATGTGCGCACCCGCCTCACCCACAGCCTGGAGGCCTCCTGCATCGGCCGCTCCCTGGGCACCCTGGTGGGCGAGCAGGTGATCGCGCGTCACCGCCTGAAGGACTTCGAGTCCGCCGACTTCGGCAACATCTGCGCCGCCGCCTGCCTGGCGCACGACATCGGCAACCCGCCCTTCGGCCACTCCGGCGAGGACGCCATCCGCCACTGGGCGCACAGCGCCGACTACGGGGCGCGCCGGGTGGAGACGCTGCGCGGCAGCCAGCGCGAGGACTTTCTCGCCTTCGAGGGCAACGCCCAGGGCTTTCGCATCGTCACCCGGCTGCAGAACCCGGACAATCCCGGCGGCCTGCAGCTCACCTGCGCCACCCTGGCGGCCTTCACCAAGTATCCCCGCGAGTCCTGCCTCGGCGGCAGCCGCTTCGAGGGGGTGAGCGCGCGCAAGCAGGGCTTCACCGTGGCCGATCGCTCCAGTTTCGAGCAGGTGGCCGAAGTGACCGGCCTGATCCGCCGCGATCCGCGGCTGGCGATCTGGTATCGGCATCCGCTGGCCTTCCTGGTGGAGGCGGCGGACGATATCGCCTACCGGGTGATCGACA
>CAZVIG010000560.1:0-1520 GCA_964627395.1 uncultured Sedimenticola sp. | reverse complement strand
CCCACCTGCGGCTCCTGCTCCGGCATGTTCACCGCCAACTCCATGAACTGCCTCACCGAGGCCCTGGGCCTCTCGCTGCCGGGCAACGGCTCCCTGGTGGCCACCCATGCGCGGCGCCGTGAGCTGTTCCTGGAGGCGGGGCGGCTGATCGTGGAAATCGCCCGGCGCTGGTACGAGCAGGACGACGCCTCGGTGCTGCCGCGCTCCATCGCCACCTTCGAGGCCTTCGAGAACGCCATGGCCCTGGACATCGCCATGGGCGGCTCCACCAACACCGTGCTGCACCTGCTGGCGGCGGCGCACGAGGCCGAGGTGGACTTCACCATGGAGGACATCGACCGCATGAGCCGCCGGGTGCCCAACCTGTGTAAGGTGGCGCCCTCCACGCCCCTTTATCACATGGAGGACGTGCACCGCGCCGGCGGGGTGATGGGGATCCTGGGCGAGCTGGACCGCGCCGGCCTGCTCAATCGCGAGGTGCCCACGATACATGCGCCCAGCCTGGGTGCCGCGCTGGAGCGGTGGGACGTGCGCCGCAGCGACGACGAGGCGGTGCGCCGGCGCTATCTGGCCGGCCCCGGCGGCATCCCCACCCAGGAGGCCTTCAGCCAGGACGCGGAATGGCCGGAGCTGGACCTGGACCGCGAGCAGGGCTGCATCCGCGATATCGAACACGCCTACAGCCGCGAGGGCGGCCTGGCGGTGCTCTACGGCAACATTGCGGAGCAGGGCTGCATCGTCAAGACCGCCGGGGTGGACGAGTCGATCTGGCGCTTCTCCGGACCGGCGCGCATCTTCGAGAGCCAGGACGCGGCGGTGGAGGCGATCCTCGGCGACCGTATCCAACCGGGTGACGTGGTGATCATCCGTTACGAGGGCCCCAAGGGCGGCCCCGGCATGCAGGAGATGCTCTATCCCACCAGCTATCTCAAGTCCAAGGGGCTGGGCAAGGCCTGCGCCCTGATCACCGACGGCCGCTTCTCCGGCGGCACCTCGGGTCTGTCCATCGGTCACTGCTCGCCGGAGGCTGCGGAGGGCGGGACCATCGGCCTGGTGGAGGAGGGCGATCTGATCGAGATCGACATCCCCGGACGCAGCATTCGCGTCGCCGTGGACGACGCCGAGCTGGCGCGCCGCCGCGCCGCCATGGAGGCGAAGGGCGAGCAGGCCTGGCGCCCGGTGGCGCGCGACCGCCAGGTCTCCCAGGCGCTGCAGGCCTATGCCGCGCTCACCACCTCGGCGGCGCGCGGCGCGGTGCGCGACCTGTCGCAGATCCGCTGCGGAAAGGGTTCGTGAAGCGGCGCCCGGCCGCGGCGGCTGAGAGGGCATGCTAGGGGCGGAACTCATCGTCGGGGTGGTCGCCCTCTACTTGGGGGCGCTTTTCCTGATCGCCCACCGCGGCGACGCCCAGCCCGAAGGCCATGTCTCGCGCCACCAGTCGCTGATCTTCACCCTCTCGCTGACCGTCTACTGCACCTCCTGGACCTTCTTCGGCGCGGTGGGCAACGCCGCCCAGGGCG
>CAZVIG010000559.1:0-1522 GCA_964627395.1 uncultured Sedimenticola sp. | reverse complement strand
GCAAATCCGCACCTGAGCGCCGATCCCGGCACGATCATCGCGTTCCCGGGCGAAATATTCGGGCTAGGCTTCCCGCATGGCCGGCAAAATCCCGCAACAGTTCATCGACGAACTCCTCAGCCGCACCGACATCGTCGAGCTGATCAACCAGCGCGTGCCGCTGAAGAAGGCCGGGCGCGAATACCAAGCCTGCTGCCCCTTCCACAACGAAAAGACCCCCTCCTTCACCGTCAGCCCGGCGAAACAGTTCTATCACTGCTTCGGCTGCGGCGCGCACGGCACCGCCATCGGCTTCCTGATGGAATACGACCGCCTCAGCTTCCCCGAGGCGGTGGAGGAGCTGGCCGCCCGACAGGGGCTTCAGATCCCGCGCGAGATCCAGTTCGAGCAGGGGCCGGACCACCGCCCCATCTACGCCCTCCTGGAGCAGGTGGCCGACTGGTACCGCGAACAGCTCCGGGAGCATCCGGAGGCGCCGCGCGCCCGCGACTATCTGGCGCAGCGCGGCCTGAGCGCCGAGGTGATCGAGGCCTATGGGCTGGGCTTCGCCCCGCCGGGCTGGGACAACCTGTTGCAACGCTTCGGGCGCGACGAGGCGGGGCGCCGCCTGCTGGACCAGGCCGGCCTGATCGCCCGCAACGAGGCGGGACGCACCTACGACCGGCTGCGCGAGCGGGTGGTCTTCCCCATCCACGACGGGCGCGGCCGGGTGATCGGCTTCGGCGGCCGCCTGCTGGGCGAGGGCAAGCCCAAGTATCTGAACTCGCCCGAGACGCCGGTGTTCCACAAGGGCCGCGAGCTGTACGGCCTGTACCAGGCGCGCCAGGCGCACCGCCAACTGGAACAGGTGCTGGTGGTGGAGGGCTACATGGACGTGGTGGCGCTGGCCCAGTTCGGTATCCGCAACGCGGTGGCCACCCTGGGCACCGCCACCACCGCCGAGCACCTGGACAAGCTCTACCGCGCCAGCAGCGAGGTGGTGTTCTGCTTCGACGGCGACCGCGCCGGGCGGGCCGCCGCCTGGAAGGCCCTGGAGACCGCCCTGCCGGCGATGCGCGACGGCCGCCAGGCGCGCTTCCTGTTCCTGCCCGAGGGCGAGGACCCGGACACCCTGGTGCGCAAGATCGGCGCCAGCGCCTTCCTCGAGGAGGTGCAGCGTGCCCAGCCCCTGTCGGAGTTCCTGTTCGCGCGCCTGGAATCCCAGGTGGACACCGCCAGCATCGACGGCCGCGCGCGCCTGGCGGAGCTGGCCCGCCCCCTGATCGGCCGACTGCCTCCCGGGACCTTCCGGCGCATGATGGAACAGGCCCTGGAGGAACGGGTCGGGGTGGCGGTGGAACTCCCGGCACCGCCCCGGACGCCCCCCGCACGCCGTCCCCGGCGCGACACCCGCAGCCCCGGCACCATGCCGCCGATGCGCCGCGCCATCGCTCTGCTGCTGCAGTACCCGCAGGCGGCCCTGGCAGAACTGCCCGAGGGCTGGGAGACCATCGAGCAACCGGGCATGGAGGTGCTGCGCGAG
>CAZVIG010000558.1:0-1536 GCA_964627395.1 uncultured Sedimenticola sp. | reverse complement strand
GCAGGCAGGCCAGCAGCAGTGTCCGGCGAAGGGCGCGATTCATGATCTGCTTCAGCTTCCCTGTTCAAGTGACTGTTTTCAGGCTTCCGGCGGGCACATGATACCAGCGATCCCGAAGCGGTTTCCTTCCTCCCCCGCATACGGTGGAGGCGTAGGGTGATCGCTTCGCCATAAGGTGCCGTCCCGCCTGCCCACACCATCGGCCGCGGGTCTCAGGACTTTACCCAGCACAAGGTCTGGTTGTCGGCGGGCATGGGCACCGCCTCGCGCAGGCGCATTCCCGCCGCCCGCGCCAGATCGTCCAGCCAGTCGCGGTCGCGCACCCCCATGCCGGGATCCTGGGCCCTGAGCCAGGCGTCGAAGCGCGCATTGCTGGGGGCGGTGTACCGTCCGTTCTCGTTGAAGGGCCCGTACAGCAGGAAGACCCCGCCCGGCGCCAGCACCTGCCCCACCCCGGCGAACATCGCCTCCACCTCCGACGGTTGCATGATGTGCGCGGTGTTGGCGCTGAACACGGCGTCGAAGGGCCCCTCGGGCCAGGGGTCGCGCGCCACGTCGAGCGCCAGCGGCGGACGCAGATTTGGGCTGGGACGATACTCCAGCCAGGCGAGGATGCCGGGGTGGTGCTCCGGACGGTCGCTGGTCTGCCATTCCAGATGCGGAAACTCCGGCGCGAAATAGACCGCATGCTGGCCGGTGCCGGAGCCGATCTCCAGCAGCCGTTTCATCTCCGGGTTCAGATGGCGCCGCAGCACCGCCAGGATGGGGTCGCGGTTCTGCTCGCAGGACTCGGCGAAGGGACGGCTCATCGTCCGCAGCACTTCTTGTACTCGCGGCCGCGGCCGCAGGGACAGGGACCGATGCGCCCCACCCGCGGCCCTTCCTTGCGTCGGGTCGGCGGCTTGGGCAGCTCGCCGTCCACGTAGTACCAGCGGCCCTGATGATGCCGGAAGCGGCTGCGCTCCTGGTGACGCCGCGGCTCGCCCCGCTCCACGAAGCGGGCGACGAAGGTCACCCAGCCTTCCGTGTCGTCCGGCCCGCCGCCCTCCACCTCGAGGATCTCCAATCCCCGCCAGTCCGCGCCCGCGGCCCAGCGGGCGGTGGCCTCGCGGTCCCAGTCGTGGCGGTGCTCCGGATGCAGGGTCTCGCCGAGATAGTCGATGGCCTCCACCACATAGGCGGAATAGCGCGAGCGCATCAGCGCCTCGGCGGTGGGAGCCGGTCGTTCGCCGGCGATCAGCGGGCCGCAGCAGTCGGCGTAGGGGCGGCCGGAGCCGCAGTGGCATGCAGACATCCCGGGTCTCCAATGGGCAGGGAGGTGGATTCTAGCGCATGCCCCGCTTCGCGACGCCTACATGGTCAGCATGATTGACCGAAGAAAACCAACACGGCGTCGTTGCCGCAATGCGGCAGACCATTCTAAAAGCGGGCGGCGGCCCGCACGCGCCCCACTTTTCTTTGCTTGCCCAAAGAAAAGTGGGCAAAAGAAAGGGCACCCGACGACTTGCCCTCCGCTACGCTCCGGGTGCCCTGCGC
>CAZVIG010000557.1:0-1538 GCA_964627395.1 uncultured Sedimenticola sp. | reverse complement strand
CTTCGTGCGCGCGGTGGCCGAGGCCTGGGAGAAGGAGCAGTCGCCCGCCGCGCGCGACGCCCTGGCGCAGATCCTGGCCAACTCCCGTCTCAGCGCCCTGGGGCACCGGCCGGTGTGCCAGGACACCGGCACGGTGGTGGCCTTCCTCAAGGTGGGCATGGGGGTGCGCTTCGACAGCGAACGCCCGCTGCAGGCGATGATCGACGAGGGGGTGCACCGCGCCTACACCGACCCGGACAATCCCCTGCGCGCCTCCATGGTGGACCCACCCATCGGCGCGCGGCGCAACACCGGCGACAACACCCCCGCCATCGTGCATGTCGAGCTGGTGCCGGGCGACGAGCTGGAGATCGCCATCGCCGCCAAGGGCGGCGGCTCCGAGAACAAGGCCCGCTTCACGGTGCTCAACCCCAGCGACGATCTGGTCGAATGGGTGGAGCGCACCGTGCCCGGCATGGGCGCCGGCTGGTGCCCGCCCGGCATCCTGGGCATCGGCATCGGCGGCACCCCGGAGAAGGCGCTGCTGATGGCCAAGCAGTCGCTGCTGACGCCCATCGACATCCACGAGATCCGCGCGCGCGGCCCCGCCGACCCCATCGAGGAACTGCGCCTGGAGATCCTGGACCGGGTCAACGCCCTGGGCATCGGCGCCCAAGGCCTGGGCGGGCTGACCACGGTGGTGGACGTCAAGATCCTCACCCACGCCACCCACGCCGCCTCCCTGCCGGTGGGCATGATCCCCAATTGCGCCGCCACCCGGCACATCGAATTCACCCTGGACGGCAGCGGGCCGGCGGTGTTCGAGCCCCCCTCGCTGGACGACTGGCCGGACGTGCACTGGAGCCCCGGCCCCGAGGCGCGCCGCGTGGACCTGGAACGACTCACCCCCGAGGAGGTCGCCTCCTGGAAGGCGGGCGACCGCCTGCTGCTCAGCGGCCGCCTGCTCACCGGGCGCGACGCCGCCCATCGCCGCATCCAGGCGCTGCTGGAATCCGGCCAGAGTCTGCCCGAGGGCGTGGACTTCCGCAACCGCCTCATCTACTACGTCGGCCCGGTGGACCCGGTGGACGGCGAGGCGGTGGGACCGGCCGGCCCCACCACCGCCACCCGGATGGACAAGTACACCGAGATGATGCTGTCGCAGACCGGCCTGCTGGGCATGATCGGCAAGGCGGAACGGGGCCCCGAGGCGATCGAGGCCATCCGCCGCCACAAGGCCGCCTACCTGATCGCGGTGGGCGGTGCCGCCTACCTGGTGTCCAAGGCGATCCGCAAAGCGCGGGTGGTGGCCTTCGAGGACCTGGGCATGGAGGCGATCTACGAGTTCGAGGTCGAGGACATGCCGGTCACCGTGGCGGTGGACAGCAGCGGCACCTCCATCCACCAGCAGGGCCCCGCCGAGTGGCGGGTGAAGATCGCCGACATCGGGCGCGGCGGCGGTTCCTAGCGCCGTGGAAAGGCCTTCGGGCCCGACGGCTTTTTCGGTCGCGGCTGAAGCCGCTCCCACAGCCACCGCAGCAGTTCCTTGCTGTGGGAGT
>CAZVIG010000556.1:0-1558 GCA_964627395.1 uncultured Sedimenticola sp. | reverse complement strand
GCCAGGAGGTGTCCGGAACGATGACCGGAGCCACGAGGGAATCCCGCCATTCATTTCGCTCGGGTGGCATCCAGATGCTCCTCGCACAGCAACGTCCGCAGGCGGGATGGGATGGTAGAGGGGGGCAGCGGCCAGGCCGAATACGACTTCAGTCGTTTAAGTTCTTCAAGTCCCCAGCGGCTGCGCCGATACAGGGGGTACCAAGCAGAACAACCCCCGGAAGTCTGGATATGAGCTACGGCAACAAGCGTGCGATGGCGAAGTACGGCAAGGTGGCGGCGCAGTCGGAAGGCGAGTACGCCACCCCGCACCGGCTGGTGCAGATGCTCATGGAAGGCGCATTGGACAAGATGGCCACCGCCAAGGGCTGCATGCAGCGCAAGGATCTGGCGGGCAAGAGCGCCCAGATCACCTGGGCCAGCACCATCATCAACGGCCTGCGGGCGAGCCTGGACCCGGAACGCGGCGGCGAGATCGCGGCCAACCTCGACGATCTCTATAGCTACATGCTGCAGCGTCTGGTGGATGCCAGCGTGCGCAACGATCCCGCCATCCTGGACGAGGTGATGGGTCTGATGCTGGAGATCAAGGGCGCCTGGGATGCGATGCCCGAACACATCCGCAACGCCCGCCAGGTCGCCGCGGAGAATTGAGATGGACGAGCGCGCGCGACTGCTCGATCAGGCGCTTTCCCAGACCCACCGCATGCTGGAGCTGGCGGTGGCCGACGAATGGCAGCGGGTGGTCGCCCTGGAGGCGGAGCGCCGCGGCCTGCTGGAGCGGGCCTTCGCCACCCGCGAGCCGCTCACCGAGCCGCTCGCCGCCAGGGTGCGCGAGATCCTGGAGCTGGACAAGGTCCTGCTGGAGGCCAGCACCCGCCTGCGCGACGACATCGGCGGGGAGCTGGGCCAGCTACACCGCGGACGGCGCGGCACCCAGGCCTACCGCGCCAGCGCCTGAGCGATCCGCGGGCGCGGCTTCGGCCGCGACCGTTTCGGGGCGCGCTCAGCCGACCACGGCCCCCCCTGTCGGGAGACGGCCAAGGCTCGATGGACTCGTGATCTCTCAGGACAGCCCGCCAGTCCCGCGCGAGAAGCGCGTTTTTCGAGGTGTCGCAGGGGGCGGGCGCCCTGGGAGTGCCGGCGTCCCGCCGGCCAAGCCGCCAGGATGGCGGCGCTCCCGGGTCGGGTGCCCGCCCTCTCCGGGAGAGGGTCGCCGGGGTTGCCCAGTCCCGCGCCACCGGCGCATAGAAGAACACGAAGCGCCCGTCCCCGATGTCCACCATCAGGCGGGCGCCGTGGTTGATCCCGTAGTCTACATAGCCGGGCACCGCGCTGTCGGCATGGCACTCGCTGGCATGCTGCGGGGATTCGAAGTCCCGGTCCCGGTCATACCAGGAGAGCAGCATCCAGTCCTCTCCGAAGCGCTCGCGCGCGACCGAATCGGCGAGCGCCATCGCCTCGCGGTAGTCGGCGGGCGGCGGTTCGGGGTGCAGCCGTACCTGCTCCACCTTCGAGAAGTCGGGCGGCTGCACCCCGAACCGCCGCCCGCCGACTAC
>CAZVIG010000555.1:0-1558 GCA_964627395.1 uncultured Sedimenticola sp. | reverse complement strand
CGTCATACAGGCGGCCGGCGAATCCCTGGCTGTCGTCGCGGCGGTAGCTGATGAAAATGCCGGCCATGTCCCTCCCGCGGTGGTGTCGTCCCTTCCCGGGAGCATAGCCGAGATGTCCGGTCGATTGCGGCTGCCGTCCCGGATCTTGTTACGCGGCCGTCAGCCGCCGGCCTCCCCCTCGCGCTCCACGGGCAGCCCAGCCTGCTGCCATTCGGGGAAGCCGTCCTCCAGGCGCGAGGCCTGGTAGCCCAGCTCGCGCAGGCGCGCCACCGCCTCGAAGGCCAGGATGCAGTGGGGGCCGCGGCAGTAGGCGACGATCTCCTGGTCCGGCGACAGCCCTGCGAGTTGGGATTCCAGCATTTCCAGCGGCACGTTCACCGCGCCGGGGACATGGCCGGCGCGGTATTCCTCGGGCGGGCGTACGTCCAACACCGTCACCAGTCCCTGCTGCACCCGCTCCAGCAGCTCGTCGCGCGCCACCGGTTCGAGCTGGTCGCGGCTCAGCAGGTAGGTCTGCACCAGTTCCTTGACCTCGGCCAGGTGCCGCTCCGCCGTGGTGCGCAGGGCCGCCAGCAGCAGCAGGACGTCGTCGCCGCTGAGCCGGTAGAACACTTTCAGACCCTCCTTGCGCGTGGTCACCAGGCCCGCGTGCTTGAGCTGGCGCAGGTGCTGCGAGGCATTGGCCACGCTCAGACCGGCCACCTGCGCCAGTTCCTCCACGCTGCGCTCGCCCTGGGCGACGAACTCCAGCAGCTCCAGCCGGTGGCCGTTGGCCAGCGCCTTGCCGATGCGGGCGAACTGGGCGAAGAGGTCGTGCTTGAAATGGCCGCTTGACATGGCGCTGGGTCCTTGTATTGTTATTCAATAGATTTGTTGAATAGTATGTCCTGAGGCCAGTATAGAAGGCGCCTCTGGACGAACGCAATTCCAGGAGTGCTGCCGTGTCAGCGTGGGAAAACTGGACACTCGCGCATGAGGGTCTGATCCGTCTGGGCGGCTTCGCCGGGGCGCTGGTGCTGATGGGGCTGTGGGAGACGCTGGCACCGGCGCGCCCGCCCACGCTGTCGCGCCTGAGCCACTGGGCCAACAACCTCGGGCTGGTGCTGCTCAACGGCCTGTTGCTGAAGCTGCTGCTGCCGGTCACTGCGCTGGGCGCGGCGCTGTTCGCGCAGCGTCACGGCTGGGGGCTGTTCAACCATTTCGCAGCGCCGCCCTGGCTGGCGCTGCTGGCCTCGGTGGTGATCATGGATCTGGTGATCTGGCTGCAGCACGTGATGGTGCATGCGGTGCCGGTGCTGTGGCGGCTGCACCGCGTGCACCATGCCGACCTGGACTATGACGTGACCACGGGGGTGCGTTTCCATCCGCTGGAGATCCTGCTCTCGATGGGGATCAAGATCGCCACCGTGCTGCTGCTGGGGCCGCCGCTGCTGGCGGTGGTGGCGTTCGAGGTGCTGCTGAACGTGATGGCGATGTTCAACCACGGCAACGTGCGTCTGCCGACGCGCCTGGACCGGGTGCTGCGCTGGCTGCTGGTGACCCCGGACATGCACCGGGT
>CAZVIG010000554.1:0-1561 GCA_964627395.1 uncultured Sedimenticola sp. | reverse complement strand
GCCATGAGCGCGCGCACGGGGATATCGTGCTCGCGGTCTGGCTGCTGCACGACGATGCGGCGCTGGCGCAGCGCTACCTGACACCGATGGGCGACTACATCGACCACTACAGCGATCTGATCGGTCCCTATCCCTATGCGCGGTTCACGGTGGTGGAGAACCGCTGGCCCACCGGTCTGGGGATGCCCGGCTTCACCCTGCTGGGCACCCAGGTGTTGCGCCTGCCCTTCATCCCCTATACCTCGCTGCCGCACGAGATCCTGCACAACTGGTGGGGCAACGGCGTCTGGGTGGACTACGCCCGCGGCAACTGGAGCGAGGGCCTGACCGCCTATCTGGCCGATCACTGGATGCAGGAGCGCCAGGGACGGGGGGCGGAGTACCGCCTGCGTGCCCTGCAGCGCTACAGCAACTTCGCCGCGCGTGGCGGCGACTTGCCGCTGCGCCGCTTCGTCAGCCGGCACGACGAGGCGAGCCAGTCGGTGGGCTACAGCAAATCGCTGATGTTCTTCCACATGCTGCGCCGCGCCCTGGGCGATACCGAATTCCGCGCCGGCCTGCGGCGCCTGTGGCGGGAGCACCGTTTCCGACGCATCGGCTTCGAGCGTGCGGTGCGCACCCTGCTCGCAGGGCACGACGACTTGCTGGCGCGATTCCTGCCCTGGCTGGACCGCACCGGGGCGCCGCGCCTGCGCCTGGTGGACGCCCGTGCCGAGGGCGACGGCCGGCGCCTGAAGCTGGTGCTGGATCAGGGCGTGGAGCCGCCCTTCGATCTGCAGGTGCCGCTGCGCATCACCCTGGAAGACGGCCGGGTGCTGCGCCGCAGCCTGCATCTGGCGCAGCGGCGCCGGGCATGGACTCTCGAACTGCCGGCACGTCCGCGCCGCCTGGAGGTGGATCCCGATTACGACCTGCTGCGCCTGCTCGATCCATTGGAGCAGCCGCCGGCCCTGAGCCTGCTGTTCGGCGGCGACACTTGGCTGGTGCTGCCTGCGGATGCGCCGCCGGAGGATCGGGCCGCCTGGGAGGCCTTGGCGCAGGCCTGGCAGCGCCGTTATCCCCGGCTGAAGGTCACCGACGACGCCCACGCAGATGCCATTCCCGCAGGCGCCAACCGCCTGCTGCTGGGTTGGGACAACCGCCTGCTGGAGCCGCAACGGCTATCGGAATCACGCTTCGTGCTCCAGCGCGATGCCCTGGTGGCGGACGGAAAACGTTACGCGCGCGGCGAGGCGGCGGTGGTGCGGGTGAGCACCGACGCCGAGGGACGCAGTACCGGATTCATCGGCGCCGAGGGGCCGGCGCTGATCGCCGCCCTGGCGCGCAAGTTGCCCCACTACGGCGGCTATGGCGTGCTGGCCTTCGATGCCGCCAGCGCGCGCAACCTGCTCAAGGCCAGCCCGCCCAACCCGCGCTCCCCGCTGGTGCGGGCGTTCCGTTTCCGGAAGCCGCGGATTGTGCGCTGATTTATCGGCGGGGCGCGCCAGGTTCCTGCAGCGCGTCCACTCAGCCGAAGCCCATCTTGCCCGGCAGCCAGAGCACGATCTGGGGCAGGGCGATC
>CAZVIG010000553.1:0-1561 GCA_964627395.1 uncultured Sedimenticola sp. | reverse complement strand
GCGCCACCTTCCCGCGCTACCGCTACGACCAGATCATGCGCCTGGGCTGGAAGGTCTTCATTCCCATCACCATCGTCTGGCTGCTGGTGGTGGGCGGTTTCATCCTCGGCGGCCTGCCGCCGTGGTGGGCGCCGGCGGGCTGAGGGAGGACGGCCATGAACGTCATCACCCGGGTGTTCAAGAGCCTGTTCCTGCTGGAGCTGTTGCGCGGCCTGCGGCTCACCGGCCGCTACCTGTTCGCGCGCAAGATCACGGTCCAGTACCCGGAGGAGAAAACCCCGCTGTCGCCGCGCTTCCGCGGCCTGCACGCCCTGCGCCGCTATCCCAACGGCGAGGAGCGCTGCATCGCCTGCAAGCTGTGCGAGGTGGTGTGCCCGGCCCTGGCCATCACCATCGAGTCCGAGGAGCGCGAAGACGGGACCCGCCGCACCACGCGCTACGACATCGATCTCACCAAGTGCATTTTCTGCGGCTTCTGCGAGGAGTCCTGCCCCGTGGATTCCATCGTGGAGACCCACGTCTTCGAGTACCACGGGGAGAAGCGGGGCGACCTGCTCATGACCAAGGACCGGCTGCTGGCCGTGGGCGACAAGTACGAGAAGGAGATCGCCGCGGCCCGGGCCCAGGATGCGCCGTACCGCTGAACGAGGGAGACACCGGGGGACATGACAGCCGAACAGTTCTTCTTCTATGCCTTTGCCGCCATGACCGTGGCCTCGGCGGCCATGGTGATCACGGTTCGGAACCCCGTGTACGCGGTGCTGTCGCTGGTGCTCACCTTCGTCGCCAGCGCCGGCCTGTGGCTGCTGCTGGAGGCGGAGTTCCTGGCCATCGCCCTGGTGCTGGTGTACGTGGGCGCGGTGATGGTGCTGTTCCTGTTCGTGGTCATGATGCTGGACATCAACCTGGCCCGGCTCAAGGAGGGCTTCATCCGCTACCTGCCGCTGGGCGTCGCGGTGGCCGTGGCCATGGCGCTGATGATGGCGCTGGTGGTGGGGCCCGAGCACTTTGGCCTGGAGCGGGTGCCGGCACCCGCGCGCCACGGACCCGAATACAGCAACACCGAGGCCCTGGGCCGGGTGCTGTACACCGTCTACGTCTATCCGTTCGAGATCGCCTCGGTCATCCTCACCGTGGCCATCGTCGCCGCCATCGCCCTGACCCTGCGCCGGAGGCCGCACACCAAGTACCAGAACCCGGACGAGCAGATCGCGGTGCGGCGCGAGGACCGCGTGCGCCTGGTGAGCATGAAGCCGGAGCGGAGAGAGTAGGGGAGGACGCGGCATGATTTCGCTGTCACACTACCTGGTCCTGGGCGCGATCCTGTTCTCGCTGTCGGTGGCCGGGATCTTCCTCAACCGCAAGAACATGATCGTGCTGCTCATGTCCATCGAACTCATGCTGCTGTCGGTGAACATGAACTTCATCGCCTTTTCCCATTTCCTGGGCGATACGGCCGGCCAGGTGTTCGTGTTCTTCATTCTCACCGTGGCCGCGGCCGAGGCTGCCATCGGCCTGGCCATCCTGGTGGTGCTGTTCCGCAACCGGCGCACCATCAACG
>CAZVIG010000552.1:0-1570 GCA_964627395.1 uncultured Sedimenticola sp. | reverse complement strand
CTGATGAAGCGCTCCCGCGAGCACGGCATGATCACCTTCGACCAGGCCCTCTACGAGGCCTGCGTGCGCGGCGAGATCAGCGAGAAGGACGCCCTGCATCATGCCGACTCGGCCAACGAGGTGCGCCTGATGCTCAAGCTGGGCGATCACCGCCCCGGCTCCCGTCCGCGCGACCGTAATGCGATGAAGCTGGTGCCGGAGTAGGCGTAATCCCCTTCAGCAGCGGATCCCGGCTGTCGGGCCGCCGCTGCGGCCGCTCCTTCAGGGTCGATCGCCTCTCTGCCAGTCCTCAGAACACCCGGTGGCCGTCGAACACCGGCCCGTCCACGCACACCCGCTGCATGGCCGGGCCCCCATCGGTGACGACCTCCACCACGCAGCCGGCGCAGCCGCCCACGCCGCAGGCCATGAACTCCTCCAGCGAGACCTGCACCGGCAGCCCGAACTCGCGCGCCAGCGCCACCACCGCGGCGAGCATGGGATGGGGGCCGCAGGCGTACAGCCCCACCTCGGCGCGCGCCTCGGGCTCCAGGGCCTGCAGCCAGTGGCGCGCCAGGTCGGTGACATAGCCCTCGAAGCAGCCCGGATAGCCCTGCAGGCTGGCCAGGCGCGAAGGGACGCCCCAGTCCTCCAGCAGCGGCATGGCGCCGATCACCCCGTCCGGCATGCCCGGCACCAGGATCTGCGACGGCCGGGCGTCGAAAGGAAAGGGCACCTCGGACCCCAGGATCACGAAGGGCGACCGCCCGTCCTGGCGCAGCGACTCGGCCAGGAACACCATCGGCGGCATGCCCACCCCGCCGCCGATCAGCAGCGGACGCCGTTCCTTCACCTCGAAGGGCCTGCCGATGGGCGCCATCAGGTCGATGAACTCGCCCACCTGGCGTTGCGCCAGCAGCGCCGTGCCCTCGCCCACCACCTTGTAGAGCAGGTCCATCCAGCCCTCCTCCGGTGAGGCCCGCATGATGGAGATGGGCCGCCGCAGCGGCCGCAGCGGATGTACCTGCAGATGGGCGAACTGGCCCGGCAGGGCGCGCCGCGCGCAGCCGGGCGCCAGCACCCGCAGCAGATACTGGTCGCCGGGGAAGGCCTGGTGGGAGAGGATCTCCGCCTCCTCCACCAGGATGGTGTCTCGGTGTGGACGGTCGTTCATGAATACAGCCTAGCGTGAAAGAACCACGGGGGACACAGGGTACACCGAGTCTCGGGTCGTTGCCGCTGTGGGGCGCGAAGCGCCTGTGCGGTTCCTCCCCGCTTGCGGCATGGCTGTCCGCAGCAACATCTTCCCTCCCCCCGCTTGCGGGGGGAGGCTAGGAGGGGGGTAAGGCGTGTTTCCGTTCTCACCACAGCAGGCGGTAATCAACGTGGCGTTGTTGCCGCTGCGCGGCAAGCCATTCTGAAAGCGGGCGGCGGCCCGCACGCGCGTTCCTTTTACTCGCGCTGCGCGCTCGCCCTTCGGGTCGGCTTACGCCGATCAAGGCAAGCCTTGTCTTTGCTTGCCCAAAGAAAAGGAACCAAAAGAAAGGGCACCCGACGACTTGCCCTCCGCTGACGCTCCGGGTGCCCTGCG
>CAZVIG010000551.1:0-1594 GCA_964627395.1 uncultured Sedimenticola sp. | reverse complement strand
GCACCGGCTTGGCATAGCCGAACAGGAAGCCGGGACCGCCGGACAGGGTGCTCAGGGCATACAGCCCGAGCGGCAGCAGGATGGTGCCGAACAGGTCGATGTGGGGGATGGGATTGAAGGTCACCCGTCCCGCCATGCGGGCGGTGGGGTCGCCCAGACGATCGGCCACCCAGCCGTGGGCCGCCTCGTGCACCGTGACGGCGAACACCACGGGCAGGACCATCACCACCAGTTGCTGCACCAGGCTCAGTTCGGACATCGCGCGATTATACCGGCTCGAAGAGGGAGACATCCCCCTTGCCCACCCGTACCACCTCGGGCTGGTCGTCCACGAAGGCGATCACGCTGGTGGGCTCGTAGCCGCAGTAGCCGCCGTCGATGATCAGGTCCACCGCATGGCCGATGGTGTCGCGCATCTCGTAGGGGTCCATCATCGGCATCTCCTCGCCGGGCAGGATGAGGGTGGTGCTGAGCAGCGGCTCGCCCAGCTCCTCGCACAGCGCCAGGGCGATGCGGTTGTCGGGAATACGGATGCCGATGGTCTTGCGCTTGGGGTTCATCAGGCGCTTGGGCACCTGCTTGGTGGCCGGCAGGATGAAGGTATAGGGCCCCGGCGTGAGGGCCTTGATCCAGCGGTGGGCCTGATTGCCCATCTTGGTATAGGCCGACAGCTCGGACAGGCTGCGTCCCACCAGGGTGAAGTCGTGGCGCTCGTCCAGGCGCCGGATCTCGCGGATGCGGTCCAGCGCCCGCTTGTCGCCGATGTGGCACCCCAGGGCGTAGCTGGAATCGGTGGGATAGACGATCACCCCGCCCTCGCGCACCAGATCCACCGCCTGGCGCACCAGACGTGGCTGGGGGTTCTCGGGATGGATCTGAAAGAGCTGTGCCATGGGATGGGTTGCTGCGGAAGGTCGGATCAGGCGCCGCCCGAGACCGCAGATGGGGCGGCCGCGGGAACATTCAAGTCGCGCGCCGCCCACACCGGCCGCAGGCCGGCCGGCAGCGGAGGCAGGCGTCCCAGCTCGATCCAGGGATTCTCGGGACCGTGGTAGTCGGAACCGGCGGAGGCCAGCAGGCCCAGCTCGCGTGAATGGCGGGCCATGGTGAATACCTCGTCACGGCTGTGGCTGCCGGAGATCACCTCCATGGCCTCGCCGCCGGCCTCGCGGAACTCGCCCAGCAGGCGGCGCAGCTTGGTGCGGGTGAAGCCGTAGCGCGCCGGGTGGGCGACCACCGCGCTGCCGCCGGCGTCGCGGATCCAGCCCACGGCCTCGTCCAGTTCGGCCCAGTCGCCCGGCACATGCCCCGGACGCCCCTTCACCAGGAACTTGCGGAACACCTCGCGCACCGATTCCGCATGGCCCGCCGCCACCAGGGCACGCGCGAAGTGGGTACGCCCCACCAGGCTGCCGCTGGCGAATCCGCAGGCCGCCTCGTACAGCCCCGGGTAGCCGGCCGCCTCCAGGCGCCGCCCGATCTCGCGCGCCCGCCAGTCGCGGAAGGCGCGCAGCCGCTCCAGGCCCGCCTGCAGCCCCGGGGCCCCGGCATCCACCCAGAGCCCCACGATATGCACCGTGCGCCCACCCCAGCC
>CAZVIG010000550.1:0-1597 GCA_964627395.1 uncultured Sedimenticola sp. | reverse complement strand
TGGAGGTGACGCCCATCTCCTCGGCGTTGATCATGGCGAACAGCGACCAGCGCACCACCTTCAGCCAGTCCTCGTCGCCGTTGCGCACCACCGGGCCCAGCGGCTCCTTGGAGATCACCTCGGGCAGCACCATGGCGCTGTTGGGATCCTTCAGCTTGATGCGCAGGGCGTAGAGCTGGGACTGGTCGGAGGTGAGCACGTCGCAGCGGCCCGCCTCGAAGCCCTTCACCGTCTCGTCCGAGGTGTCGTAGGTGATCGCCTCGTACTTCATGCCGTTGGAGCGGAAGTAGTCGGCCAGGTTCAGCTCGGTGGTGGTGCCGGCCTGGATGCAGATGGCCGCGCCGTCCAGCTCCTTGGCGCTCTTCACGCCCAGGCTCTTGTGCACCATGAAGCCCTGGCCGTCGTAGTAGTTGACCCCGGCGAAGTTGAGGCCGAGGTTGGTGTCACGGGTCAGGGTCCAGGTGGTGTTGCGCGAGAGCATGTCGATCTCGCCCGACTGCAGCGCGGTGAAGCGCTCCTTGGCGGTCAGGGGGGTGTACTTGACCTTGGATGCGTCGCCGAACACGGCCGCGGCCACGGCGCGGCAGACGTCCACGTCCAGGCCGGTCCACTCGCCCTTGTCGTTGGTGGCCGAGAAGCCCGGCAGACCGGTGCTCACGCCGCACTGGACGAAGCCCTTGGCCTTGACGGCATCGAGGGTGGCGCCGGCATGGGCCGCCGGCAGGGCGCTGATGGCGAGCAGGGAGCCGCCAGCGATGATGTGTTTGATCTTCATGCTTTCCTCCGACCTTGGGACAAGGTTTCACTGTTGTTCGGATCCGAGCCGGATCGACCGGTAATCGTGCGGGGCAGAGACGCCCCGCCATTTCCGATCGCCCCAGCGATTGGAAATGGAGCAGGCCGGAAACCGCGTTTTCGGCCTGCGTGGAGAAAAATTGCCGGGATGGCAATTTTTCGAACCCCTCGGAGTGTCGCGTGTGACCGGGAACAGGTCAACCGTTGCGCGCCCTTGGAGGCGTCATCCACGCAAAGCAGCGAAAAGTCGCATGCGCAGCGGGCCAGGATCGGCGGGATTCCGCCTATCCGATCATCTCCAGCAGCGTCGCTCGTCGATCACCGGCACCCCTAGCGCCTGCGCACGGTCGAGCTTGGAGCCGGGATCCTCGCCGGCGACCACATAGTCGGTCTTCTTCGAGACGCTGCCCGAGACCTTGGCGCCCAGGGCCTCCAGGCGCTCCTTGTAGTGGTCGCGCGGCTGACTGAGTTTGCCGGTGAGTACGAAGGTCTTGCCCGCCAGGGGCTGTTCCTCCGCCAGCCCGGCGCGCGGATCGGGCCAGTGCACGCCGGCGGCGAGCAGCTTGTCGATCACCTGCCGGTTGTGCGGCTGACGGAAGAAGGTGACGATCTTCTCCGCCAGCACCTCCCCCACCCCCTCGATGTGGACGGAGGGCTCGTTGACCAGCCCCTCGGGGCCGGCGTCCAACAGGTCGCCGAGGGTGGGATAACGCTCCGCCAGCGTCAGCAGATGCACATGCCGGCACCACTTGAGATCGGGCGGCGGGGCGATCTTTTCGGTGCGCGTCTTGCGGTCCCTGCG
>CAZVIG010000549.1:0-1599 GCA_964627395.1 uncultured Sedimenticola sp. | reverse complement strand
GTACGTTGTCCAGCACCGGCGACTTGGTGAACACGATGGTGCCCTTCTCGCCGGTATAGTGCAGGTGACCGCCCTTCATCGGACTGGGCACCGCCGCGCCCGCGGGACCGTTGTCCAGCGGCACCGGGATGTTCAGGCCCACGAACTTCTTCTCGCTGTCCTTGCTGGTGTTCTTGGGATTGGAGCCCTTGAGGTCCTTGTAGACGTACAGGTGGGTCCAGTAGGCGTTGGCCACGTTCTCGTTCTTTTCCCACTTGCCGTCGCCGTCCACGTCATAGGGGACGTTCCAGTAGGCCAGCTTGGAGCCTTCCGAGTAGGTATTGTCGATGTGGCCGTAGGCGAGCTTGAAACGCTTCTTGCCGTCGACCAGAACGCTGTGATCCTCTTCGTCGGATTCCAGCAGCTCCGGATAGGCCTTGGGGCCGTCGGCGGTCTTGATGACCTGCGACTGCACCGAGTTGTAGGGCGGCAGCACGCAGCAGTAGGTGAAGTCGAAGCCGGTGCAATGCATGCCCAGCTCGTAGTTGACGGTGATGTTGTAGTCGTTCTTGGGCTTGGTGACGTCCGCGGTCTTGACGCCGGCGCTGGCGCCGGACGCGGATGCATTCGCCTTGGCGGTCTGCTGAGGCGTACAGCCGGCAACGAACGCCGCGCCCAGAACCGCGATGGCTATCGCTTTCCTGTTCATGGATCTCCCCTCTGGTGAGGTCGTGGCAATGACAAACGGCCACAGCCGAGGCTGCGACCCTTGGCTGACCGGCCCCGCTGGCGATGCCAGAACGACCGGCCCCGTCACGGGCTGTGTTTGTAGTGATAGTCTTTGGTGACGGGAATACCCATGCGACGAGTGAATTTATAGCACCTGAAAAGCCATGTTTCAAACAGGGACCATCATCACAGGCCGTGCATTGGCAGTCGCTTATATGCTGGTTTTCCTTGGCGCAAATGCCGCAGGCGCCGCCGATAAGGCTTTCTCCGAGGAGGAAGCCCCTCCGGCGCTGGCCGAGTACGAGGCCGCCCTGTCGCTGTCGGCCGACAGGGAGAATGGTCGCCGCATCTATCTGCTGTGCGTGAGCTGCCACGGCCCCGAAGGCTGGGGGCGACGTGACGGCACCTATCCGCAGATCGCCGGTCAGCTCGCCAGCGTCATCATCAAACAGCTCGCCGACATCCGCGCCGGTAACCGCGCCAATCCCATCATGCGCGCCTTCACCTCGCCGCGGGTACTGGGTGGCGCCCAGGAGATCGCGGACGTGGCCGCCTATGTCGCCTCCCTGCCGATGACCGCGAACAACGGCAAAGGCCCGCTCCACCTGCGCGAACCGGGTGCGGACATCTATGCGAAGAACTGCGCCGAATGCCACGGGGATACGGGCGAGGGGGATGCCGAGGAGCATGTACCACAGTTGACGGCGCAGCATTTCGACTACCTCAAGCGGCAGTTCGATCACATCCGCACCGGCCGGCGTCGTAACGCCGATCGCAAGATGGTACGCCAGATCCGGGGCTTCTCGCGGCGTGAGGAGAACGCGGTGCTCTCCTTCGTCTCGCATCTTCCGCCGCCGCCGGAGAAGCTGGCGCCGCCGGGCTGGATCAACC
>CAZVIG010000548.1:0-1600 GCA_964627395.1 uncultured Sedimenticola sp. | reverse complement strand
TTCTTCTCCATCTGGCGCTTGACCCGCCCGCGGATGCGCTTCTCCATCTGCAGGATGTCGTTCTCGCCCTCCATCAGCGCCATCAGGTGCTCGAGCCGCTCGCGCGCGCTGCTCATCTCCAGCACGTGCTGCTTCTCTTCCAGCTTGAGCGCCATGTGCGCGGCCATGGTGTCGGCCAGGCGCGAGGGTTCGTCGATGCTCGCCAGCGAGGTGAGCACCTCCGGCGGCACCTTCTTGTTGAGCTTGACGTACTGGTCGAACAGATTGGTGGCCGAGCGCATCAGCACTTCCATCTCGCGCTCGGGCATGTCCACCTGCTCTTCGATGGGCTCGATGGCGGCCGCCAGATAACCCGGCTCGGCATCGTTGAAGCGGCGGATGCGCGCCCGCTGGTTGCCCTCGACCAGCACCTTGACGGTGCCGTCGGGCAGCTTCAGGAGCTGCAGGATGTTGGCCAGGGTGCCCACCTCGTAGAGGTCGGCGGGCTTGGGGTCGTCCACATCGGCGCTGCGCTGCGCCACCAGCAGGATCTGCTTGTTGTCCGCCATCGCCGCGTCGAGCGCCTGGATGGACTTCTCGCGACCGACGAACAGCGGAATCACCATGTAGGGGTAGACCACCACGTCGCGCAGCGGCAGTACCGGCACGTTGCTGAGGCTGCCGCCCTGATTTTCCTGTCCCATGAAACTTCCTCCGAGGGGCGCCACCGAACTGGGGGCGCCGGATGTCCGGGTCCCGCCCCGGACGGGGCGTGGACGGGTATTGATCGATGTTATGTTGGGGGCTTTCGCCGTGTTTTCAAGCCCTTGGCGGACCGGCTACGAAAAATGCCCGGTCGCCCGGGCATCTTCGCTTCAGTCCGAGGCGGCGAGCTGCTTGGTGTCGGCGCCTTCGAAGATGATGATGGGATCCGATTCGCCCTTCACCACCGACTCGTCGATCACCACCTTGCTGACGTTCTCCAGCGAGGGCAGGTCGTACATGGTGTCCAGCAGGATGTGCTCGAGGATGGTGCGCAGGCCACGCGCGCCGGTCTTGCGCTCCATCGCCTTGCGCGCCACCGCGCGCAGCGCCTCCTCGCGGAACTCCAGCTCGGCGCCCTCCATCTCGAACAGGCGCTGGTACTGCTTGACCAGGGCGTTCTTGGGCTCGGTGAGGATCTGCACCAGGGCGTCCTCGTCCAGCTCCTCGAGGGTGGCGACCACCGGCAGGCGGCCGACGAACTCGGGGATCAGGCCGTAGGAGATCAGGTCCTCCGGCTCCACGTCGTGCAGGATCTCGCCCAGGTTGCGGGTCTCGTCCTTGCTGCGCACCTCGGCGGAGAAGCCGATGCCGCCCTTCTCCGAGCGGTTGCGGATCACCTTGTCCAGGCCGGCGAAGGCGCCGCCGACGATGAACAGGATGTTGGAGGTGTCCACCTGCAGGAATTCCTGCTGCGGATGCTTGCGCCCGCCCTGCGGGGGCACCGAGGCGACCGTGCCCTCGATCAGCTTGAGCAGGGCCTGCTGCACCCCCTCGCCCGAGACGTCGCGGGTGATGGAGGGGTTGTCCGACTTGCGCGAGATCTTGTCGATCTCGTCGATGTAGACGATGCCCGTCT
>CAZVIG010000547.1:0-1607 GCA_964627395.1 uncultured Sedimenticola sp. | reverse complement strand
GGGGGGACTGGCGAAGGCGTTCGGGGCACTGTCGGAGGTGATGGCCGCCTGCGTCGCCTGCCATTCGGCCTATCGGGTACATCCCTGAGCCGCAGCGGGCTGATTATCGTGCTGTGATTGCATGCCTTGCCCAGCCAATCGAAACCGTCATGAAACCGTAACCTGAGCCCGGCATAATCGGGCGCCCGAACCCGAACCGGAGACCCCGAAGATGACGATACGCGTAGGCATCAACGGCTTCGGCCGCATGGGACGCCTCGGCTTCCGCTGCGGCTGGGACCGCCCCGAATTCGAGATCGTACGCATCAACGAGATCGCCACCGACGCCGCAGGCTCGGCGCACCTGCTCACCTTCGACTCGGTGCACGGCCGCTGGGATCGGGAGATCGCCGCCGACGGCGAGCGCCTGCTGGTGGAGGGCCATGCCCTGCCCCATACCCGCAAGCCGGATATCGACCCCTCCGACTGGTCGGACTGCGACATAGTGATCGAGTCCACCGGAAAGCACCACAAGCAGCCCGAACGGCTGCAGGCCTATTTCGACCAGGGGGTGAAGAAGGTGATCGTGGCCGCGCCCACCGAGGGCGCCCTGAACATCGTCTATGGGGTCAATCACGACCGTTACGACCCGCAGACGCATCATCTGCTCACCGCCGCCTCCTGCACCACCAACTGTCTGGCGCCCATCGTCAAGGTGATGCACGAGCAGGTGGGCATCCGCCACGGCTGCATGACCACCATCCACGACATCACCAACACCCAGACCATCGTGGATCGCGGCCACAAGGATCTGCGCCGTGCGCGCGCCTGCGGCCAGTCGCTGATTCCCACCACCACCGGTTCGGCACGCGCGATCACCCGCATCTTCCCGGAGCTGGAGGGCCGCCTCAACGGCCATGCGGTACGGGTGCCCCTGCTCAACGCCTCGCTCACCGATTTCGTCTTCGAGGCGGAACGGCCGGTCACCGCCGAACAGGTCAACGCCCTGTTCCGCGCGGCGGCGGAGGGCGAGCTGGCCGGCATCCTGGGCTACGAGGAGCGCCCCCTGGTGTCGGTGGACTATGTGAACGATCCCCGCTCCTCGATCGTGGACGCCCTCTCCACCCTGGTGGTGAACGGCACCCAGGTGAAGGTCTATGCCTGGTACGACAACGAATGGGGCTATGTGAACCGCCTGATGGACATCGTGCAGATGGTCGCGCGGTCCCTCTGAGTCCCCACCGACCTGCAGCGGAGTACGAACGCAACGAACATGAACCCGGCAATCCGCAACTACCTGGTGGTCACCGCCGGCTACTGGGCCTTCACCATCACCGACGGCGCCATCCGCATGCTGGTGGTGCTCTATTTCCACCGCCTGGGCTACTCGCCCTTCGAGGTGGCGATGCTGTTCCTTTTCTACGAGTTCTTCGGGGTGGTCACCAACCTGGTGGGCGGCTGGCTGGGCGCCCGCATCGGCCTCAACCTCACCATGCACATCGGCATGGCGATGCAGGTGGTGGCGCTGCTGATGCTGACCGTGCCCGATCCCTGGCTTTCCGTGCCCTATGTGATGACCGCGCAAGCCCTGTCCGGCATCGCAAAGGATCTCAACAAGATGTCCGCTA
>CAZVIG010000546.1:0-1610 GCA_964627395.1 uncultured Sedimenticola sp. | reverse complement strand
CCGGGTATGAGGTCCCTGACGTCTCGGTGTCTCAGATGTATTGAACCAGGACACCGACTTGGCAAGCGTCTTCTGTTGCGGTAGCATTCGCCTCCCTTCAGGGCGCGTAGCTCAGCGGGAGAGCACTGCCTTCACACGGCAGGGGTCACAGGTTCAATCCCTGTCGCGCCCACCAGATACTCGATCACGAAACCGGCCGCTGGCCGGTTTCGTGCGTTCTGGGGCCGGGCTACACTGTACAGATCCTGCCTGGAGGTCCGAGCATGTCTTCCCCCGTTCCCATCGGCATCGTCACCGTCTCCGACCGCGCCTCGCGCGGCGAATACGAGGATCTCGGCGGCCCCGCGATCCGCGACTGGCTGGACCGCGCCCTGATCACCCCCTGGGAGCCGCAGCATCGCCTGGTGCCGGACGAGCAGGATCAGGTGGAGGCGGCCCTGCGCTCGCTGTGCGACGAGACCGGCTGCCCCCTGGTGGTGACCACCGGAGGCACCGGGCCGGCGCCGCGCGACATCACCCCGGAGGCGACCCTGGCGGTGTGCGACAAGGTGCTCGACGGTTTCGGCGAGCTGATGCGCAGCGTCTCCCTGCAATACGTCCCCACCGCCATCCTGTCGCGCCAGCTCGCCGGTATCCGCGGCCGCTCGCTGATCGTCAACCTGCCCGGCAAGCCCAGCGCCATCGCCGACTGCCTGGCCGCGGTGTTCCCCGCGGTGCCCTATTGCATCGACCTGATCGAGGGCCCGCGCCTGGAGACCGATCCGGACTTCGTGAAGGCCTTCCGTCCCAAGGGCAAATAGGTTTCAGCTCAGGTCGTACAGGGCGGGCAGCAGCCAGGAGAACATCGCCCACATGATCAGGGTGAGGGGGATGCCCACCTTGAGGAAGTCGCCGAAGGTGTAGCCGCCGGCGCTCATGACCAGCAGGTTGGTCTTGTAGGCGATGGGCGTGGCATAGCTCATGTTGGCGCCGAACAGCACCGCCAGCACGAAGGGTTCGGGCGGCAGCCCGAGCTGGCGCGCGATACCGATGGCAATCGGCGTGCCGATCAGGGCCGCGGCGTTGTTGGAGACGATGTTGGTGAACACCGCCATCAGCAGCATCAGGCCGCTCAGCATCACCGTCGGCGGGATGCCGCGGGTGGCGCTCACGAACTCGCCGGCCAGCCAGTCGGCGGCGCCGGTCTCGAGCAGGGCGCGCCCCAGCGCCAGGCTGGCCACCACGATCAGGATCACCTGGCTGGAGAGCGCGCGCGAGGCGTCGCGCCAGCCCAGGCAGCCGGTGGCCACCATCGCCAGGATGCCCGCCAGGGCGGTATAGACGATGGGCAGCCAGCCGAGGGCGGCCGGGATCACGATGGCCAGCATGATGAGCAGCGCCAGCGGCGCCTTCTCGGTGTGCGGCAGCTCGGCGGTGGCGTCCAGCACCAGCACCCGCGCCTCGCGCTTGAGGCGTTCGATCTGCTCGCGCGCCCCCTGCACCAATACGATGTCGCCCACCCGCAGGCGTACCTCGGCGATGTCGCGGCGCAGCAGGCGCGGCTGCCAGCCGGGGCGGTGCAGGGCCAGGGTGCGGAGCTGGTAGCGGTCCACGAAGCGCGACTGGGCCAG
>CAZVIG010000545.1:0-1614 GCA_964627395.1 uncultured Sedimenticola sp. | reverse complement strand
AGTTGATCAGGATCTGCCACAGGATGGAGGGCTCCTCGGCCTTCTTCACCCGGAAGTCCACCTTGTTCTGCAGCAGGTCGCTCACCAGCCAGATGTCGTGCGGCGCGGTGGTGGTGAAGCGGGCGCCGGAGGCGGTCTTGCCGGTGATGATGGTGGAGCGGCCGTTCTCCATCAGGGTCGCAGAGCTGATGTTGCCGTTCTTCACCTCTTCGATGAAGCGCGAATAGGGCAGCTCCGGCACGCTGGAGCGCGGGGCGTTGAAGCTGTTGAAGACGGTCATCAGCACCACGGCGATGATCACCCACAACACGATGTTCTTGGTCATGTCGTTCAAGAGTCGAAACCTCTCGTTCTCGATGGATTACGGCCGCCTTCCGGGGCGGTGCCTCAATTTGGGTACGCTACTACGAATGATAGTTCCCGGCTACCAGATAGACCTCGCGGCTTTTCGGGCGGGAGGCCTTGGGCTTGCGCGTCACCACTCGTTTGAAACTGGATTTTACCTCGCGGTAGAAATCGTCGAAGCCCTCCCCCTGGAACACCTTGCAGACGAAGCC
The DNA here is from genome assembly GCA_964627395.1 of uncultured Sedimenticola sp. Taxonomy (GTDB): domain Bacteria; phylum Pseudomonadota; class Gammaproteobacteria; order Chromatiales; family Chromatiaceae; genus MONJU. The sequence goes on along the minus strand of CAZVIG010000545.1, from coordinate 1,057 downwards.
GCCGCCGGGGCGCAGCGCCTGGCGGCAGAAATCCAAGGCCAGCTCGCACAGATACATGGCGCGCGGCTGGTCCACCGCCGCGATGCCGCTGATGTTGGGCGCCATGTCCGAGAGCACCAGGTCGACCGGACGATCGTCCAGGCTCTGCTGCAGGCGCGCCAGGGTGGATTCCTCCAGAAAGTCGCCCTGGATCAGCTCCACCCCGGGGAGGGGGTCGATCTCCAGCAGGTCCAGGCCGATCACCCGGCCCCGGCCGCCCACCACCTCGCGCGCCACCTGCAGCCAGCCGCCGGGGGCCGCGCCCAGGTCCACCACCACCTGGCCGGGCTTGAGGAAGCGGTCCTTTTCCTGCAATTCCAGCAACTTGTAAGCGGCACGCGAGCGATAGCCCTCCTTGCGGGAGCGCTTCACATATTCGTCGTTGAGGTGCCGCTGCATCCAGCGGTGGCTGCTCTTGGATCTGCCCATCTGTGCCCTGTCGTCTACCCCGGCGGCGCCGAAACCGCTATATTACGCGCCTTTCCCCGGGGACTGCAGCGAATGACCCTGTCCGACAAGCAGATCCGCCACCTGCGCAGCCTGGCCCACCACCTCAAGCCGGTGGTGCGCGTCGGCCAGCACGGGGTACGCGACGCCGTGCTGGAAGAACTCTCGGGCGCGCTGGACGCCCACGAGCTGGTGAAGGTGAAGATCGTGGCCGACAAGGCCGAGCGCATCGCCATCATCGAACGGCTCACCGCCGCCTCCGGCGCCCGCCTCATCCAGCATATCGGCCAGATGGCCGTTCTCTTCAGGCGCAACGAGAAAAAACCGAAGATCGCCCTGCCGTCACGCTGATTCCGGTCACCTCCCGGCGACCCACAACGGCCCGATCCGGGAGCGCCGCCATCCTGGCGGCTCCGCCGGCGGGACGCCGGCGCTCCCACGATGGGGGCGATGTTCCCCTGCCGTGGGAGGGCCTTCAGGCCCGACTGGAACATGGCAGCCCCGTCGGCGATTTCACCCCCTCCCCAACCCTCCCCCGCAAGCGGGGGAGGGAGGTATCGAGTGCGCATCG
>CAZVIG010000544.1:0-1614 GCA_964627395.1 uncultured Sedimenticola sp. | reverse complement strand
CGGTGCTGCAGCAGGAGCGCAAGGGCACCCTGTTCATCGACGAACAGCGCCGCCTAAATTTCTATCTGCGCGCCTTCTGGGGACGCGACTTCTTCCTGCGCCCCGCGGCCGCCGACCACATGGGCTTCCGTCCCTTCATCGAGGGGCACGCCATGCACCTGCCCGATGCAGTGGACGACGTGGGCGAGGTGAGCGGACATGAACTCTACCGCGCCATGAGCGCGCACATGGCGGCACACATGGTCTATACCCTGGAGCCGCTGAACGCCGAGGCCCTCTCTCCCGCGCAGCAGTATTTCATCGGCCTGTTCGAGGACGCGCGGGTGGAGTACTGCGCCGGCAGCGAGTTCCCCGGGATGAAGAACCTGTGGCGCGCCCTGATGCCGGAGCCCGGCAACCACCGGTACGAGCACCGCGGCATGGAGGTACTGGAACAGGTCGCGCGCGCCCTGCTGGACCCGGAAGACCGCACCGGCGACGCCGAGGTGGACGCCATCGTGGAACGCTTCCACGACCACATCGCGGAGAACATGGACAACACCCGCTTCTCCATCGACCTGGGCCTGGAGCTGTTCGACCTGCTCACCCGGCGCCGCGACGTGCCCAGCCTGCGGGTGCTGGAGGGCCTGGCCATTCCCTACCGCGACGACAACCGCTTCATCTGGGCCGCGGAGGAATTCTCCTGGGAGCAGGACACCGCCTACCTGCCCGCCAGCCAACGCCAGGTGCGCAAATACGTCAGCGTCATGGAGATGATCAACGAGGTGGACGTGGAGACCGCGGGCGATGACGCCCAGGAGGTCTGGGTGCTCTCCACCGAGCTGTTCCCCTACGAGGACAACGGCGTCTCCTACAACGAGATGGAAGGCAAGGAGCCGATCTCCGACCCCTTCCACTATCCCGAGTGGGACTACCAGGTGCAGCTCCACCGCCCCGCCTGGGCCACGGTGTACGAGCGGCGCCAGGGGCGCGGCGATCCCGACATCATCGACCGGGTGCTCACCGAGCACAAGGGCGTGAGCCATCGCATCAAGCAGATCATCGACCGCCTGCGTCCTCAGGGCGTCTCCCGCCAGCGCAAGCTGGAAGACGGCGACGAGCTGGACATCAATGCGGCAGTGGACGCCATGGTGACCCTGCGTATCGGCCTGCAACCGGACATGCGCATCACCATGCGGCACGTCATCAACCGGCGCGACCTGGCGGTATTGATCCTGCTCGATCTCTCCGAGTCCACCAACGAGACGGTGCGCGGCACCGACAAGACGGTGCTGGAACTCACCCGCGAGGCCTGTGCCCTGGTGGCCACCGCCATCAACGGCATCGGCGACCCCTTCGCCATCCACGGCTTCGCCTCGGACGGCCGCCACGACGTGCAGTACTACCGCTTCAAGGACTTCGAGCAGCCGCTGGACGCCGAGGTCAAGAGCCGCCTGGCCGGCATGAAGGGCGGGCTCTCCACCCGCATGGGCGCGGCCATGCGCCATGCCGGCCGTCACCTGATGCAGCGCAGCGAGAAACACAAGCTGCTGCTGATCGTCACCGACGGCGAGCCGGCGGACATCGACGAGCGCGATCCGCAGTACCTGCGCATGGACGCCAAGAAGGCGGCCG
>CAZVIG010000543.1:0-1619 GCA_964627395.1 uncultured Sedimenticola sp. | reverse complement strand
GCGCTCATGCGGTGTGCTCCGAATGCCTGCCGGGAGTATACGTCGCCCCGGTCGGCGGGGAAGCGGCCAGCGCAGGCCCTGCTGACCTGGATCAAGGCGCCGGATCCGAGCGTCGGCGGCGGATTTTTCCGTTTTGTGGGATAATCGGGAAACTACGCGAGATAATCACCGTATCTATCTGATCGAGAAAGGACACGACGGCGTGCACGCCACCCTCACCAAGCGCATCAAGGAAGCCGGCTTCCTGTTTCTGGCGGCGATCGGCATCTACATGCTGATGGCCCTGCTCAGCTATTCGCCGGAAGACCCGGGCTGGGCCTTCGAGGGCGTGCGCCGGGTGCCGCAGAACGCCGGCGGCATGGTGGGGGCGCAGCTCTCCAGCATCCTGTTCTCGTTGGTGGGCAAGACCGCCTATGCCTTCCCCTTCATGCTGGTATGGGCGGGCTGGATGCTGTTCCGCGACCGCAACGAGGCGCAGCCGCACCCCCATCTCTGGCTGGTGCGCGGTGCGGGCTTCGTGTCGATTCTGGTGGGCGCCACCACGCTGGCCGCGCTGCATGGCGCCGGTGACGTGCGCATGCCCCAGGGCTCGGGCGGCATCCTCGGCCAGGCGATGGCGGACGCCGCCGTCTCGGCCTTCAGCCGGCCCGGCACCAGCCTGCTGATGCTCGCCTTTCTGCTCACCGGCTTCACCCTGTTCACCGGGCTGTCCTGGCTGGCGGTGATGGAGCACCTGGGCGGCTTCGTACTGAACGCCGGCCGTCAGGCGCGCGAGCTGTGGCTGCGCCTCGGCGAACAGCGCCAGGCGCGGCAGATGAAGCAGGAGCGCCAGGAGGTACGGCGGCGCGAGGAGAAGCGGGTCGCCAACAAGCCGCCGCCGGTGATCGAGAAGCCGAAGAAGAAGACCCGCGAGAGCGTGCGGGTGGAGAAGGAGAAGCAGCTCACCCTCCTGGAGCCCCCACCCAATGCGGCGCTGCCGCCGCTCAGCCTGCTGGACCCGCCGCAGCACAGCGGCGACCGGCTCTCCGAGGAGACCCTGCAGGCGCTCTCCGGCCAGGTGGAGCGCAAGCTGGCCGACTTCGGCGTCACCGCCGAGGTGGTGGCGGTGCACCCGGGCCCGGTGGTGACCCTGTTCGAGCTGTCCCTGGCGCCCGGCACCAAGGCGAGCAAGGTGACCAACCTGGCCAAGGACCTGGCGCGAGCCCTGTCCACCATCTCGGTGCGGGTGGTGGAGGTGATCCCGGGCAAGTCGGTGATCGGCCTGGAGATCCCCAATCCGCACCGCGAGGTGGTGTATCTGAGCGAGATCCTGCGCTCGGAGGCCTACGACAAGTCCAAGTCGCCGCTCACCCTGTCGCTGGGCAAGGACATCGCCGGCGAGCCGGTGGTGGCCGACCTGGCCAAGATGCCGCACGCCCTGATCGCGGGCACCACCGGCTCGGGCAAGTCGGTGGCGATCAACACCATGATCCTGAGTCTGCTGTACAAGGCCACCCCGGAGGAAGTGCGCCTGATCATGGTGGATCCCAAGATGCTGGAGCTGTCGGTGTACGAGGGCATCCCGCACCTGCTCACCCCGGTGGTCACCGACATGAAGGACGCGGCCAATGCCTTGCGCT
>CAZVIG010000542.1:0-1620 GCA_964627395.1 uncultured Sedimenticola sp. | reverse complement strand
CGATCACCAGCTCCTTCACCGCGTTGGCGTTGGCGCCGGGGGCGTTGAAGACCGGGATGCCCTTTTCGGTCATCCGCTCCACCGGGATGTTGTTCACCCCGGCGCCGGCACGGCCGATGGCCTTCACCGTGTCGGGAATCTCCATGTCGTGCATCTTGGCCGAGCGCACCAGGATGGCGTCGGGATGGCTGATCTCGGAGGCGACCTCGTAGCGGTCACGCGGCAGCCGGTCGAGGCCGACCACGGAGATGTTGTTAAGCGTGAGGATCTTGTACATCTTCTTCTTCCCATGTGGGTCGGGCTTCAGCCCGACGATCTAGTCCTGCCCGAAAACGCTTTCGCGGCGCCGGTGGCCGGGCCTCTTGGCGGGAACGCCGTGAATACATCCATGTAGGCTCCGCGTCGGCATCCCTGCCTCCGAGGTCCCACCAAGAGGCCCGGCCACCGGCTACCAAAGGTCTTCGCCAATTCATTGTCGGGCTGAAGCCCGACCTACTAAACTTAACCGTGCCGGCGCTCGAACTCCTTCATGAAATCGATGAGCGCCTGCACCCCCTCTTCCGGCATGGCGTTGTAGATGCTGGCGCGCATGCCGCCCACCGAGCGGTGGCCCTTGAGGGTTTCCAGTCCCGCTTTGGAGGCCTCTTCCAGGAAGAGCCCGTCCAGCTCCGGGTTGGCCAGGGTGAAAGGCACGTTCATCCAGGAGCGGCACTCGGGGTCCACCGGGTTGTGGTAGAAATCCGACTCGTCGATGGCGGCATAGAGGGCCTCGGCCTTGCGCTCGTTGATCACCGCCATCACCTCCAGGCCGCCCTGCTCCTTGAGCCACTTGAACACCAGCCCCGCCAGGTACCAGGCATAGGTGGGCGGGGTGTTGTACATGGAGCCGGCGTCGGCGTGGATCTTGTAGTTGAGCATCGCCGGGCAGCTCTCGGGCGCATGGCCGATGAGATCCTCGCGCACGATCACCAGGGTCAGCCCCGCCGGCCCCACGTTCTTCTGCGCGCCGGCGTATATGATGCCGAAGCGGGAGACATCCACCGGCCGGGAGAGGATGGTGGAGGACATGTCGGCCACCAGCGGCACCTCGCCGCTCTCCGGCACGTAAGGGAACTCCACCCCCTGGATGGTCTCGTTGGGGGTGTAGTGGAGATAGGCCGCATCGGGAGAGATCTCCAGGCTGTCGGCGTCGGGCACGGTGAAGTCGGCGGCGGTGTCGGCGATCACCTTCACCTCGCCGTAGCGGCCGCCCTCGGCGATGGCCTTCTTCGACCAGCTGCCGGTGTTGATGTAGTCGGCCCGGCCGGTGCGGCCCATGAGGTTCAGCGGCACCATGGCGAACTGGGTGGAGGCGCCGCCCTGGAGAAAGAGCACCTTGTAATCGTCCGGGATCTCCATCAGCTCGCGCAGGTCGGCCTCGGCCTCCTGGGCGATGCTCATGAAGGCCTTGCCGCGGTGGCTCATCTCCATCACCGACATGCCGGTGCCGTGCCAGTCCAGCAGCTCCTCCTGGGCCTGTTTCAATACCGCCTCGGGCAGCGCGGCCGGGCCGGCGCTGAAATTGTAGACTCGTGACATGGTTGGGTTCCTTTGTTACTGCGATGATGATTTGGTCTTGTC
>CAZVIG010000541.1:0-1625 GCA_964627395.1 uncultured Sedimenticola sp. | reverse complement strand
GGACACCGCATTAGGGGAACGCAACCAGGCCTGGCTGGCGGCGCGCGGCGATCGGGGCGGCAGGGTGCGCGCGCGCTTCGACGACATCGCCACCGGCACCCTGGAACTGCGACCGGCGCGCCATGGCCGTCCGCGTCTGAGCGGCGAGCTGCCGCTGAACCATCCCTTCTTCGCGTCCCTGGCCGAGGCGGGGCGGCCGCAGCTGATCGTCACCAGCGATCCCCAGGGCGCCATCGGCGGCGAGGTCGGCATCGCCGGCCTGCCCCGCAACCGGCTGGCGCGGCGTCTGCGCGAGGCCCCTGAGCTGCTGGGGCTGGTGGGCTTCGAGATACCGCGCCGGTTCACCCTGGTGAACGCGCTGAGCGAGGGCCGGCTGGAGGTCGGCTTGCGCGATGTCGGCGTGCGGCTCGGCGGCGCCTTCGAGGGCACGCTGAATCTGGTGCTGGTGGACGGCCGGGTGGACTTCGCTGCCGAGGTGGAGGCGAGGGTGCGCGGCCTGGAAGAAGGACGCCTTACTCTGCAGCGCGATCCCGAGGGGCGGATCAGTGGCGAGGCGACCCTGGCCGCGGCGCTGCCGCGCAATCTCTCGGGGCGGGTCACCGTGGCCTGGGACGGCAGCGAGATCCGCGGCAGCGGCACCTTCGGCTACGAGGGCGAGAAGTTCTCCGGGGAGGTCACGGTGGTGGTCCTGTCGCGGGAGGCGGCGCGGGCGCGCGCCGCCGGCGAGGCCTCGACCGCCGCCGCGCCTGCCGAGGGCGCGTCACGCCGCCGCGAACGGCCGCGCGAGCTGGTGGTGTTCGGCGAGGGCACCCTGCAATTCGCCTTCACCGACTGGCTCTCCGGCAGCGCCCAGGTGATCGTGGACGAGGCGGGCCATCTCACCGTGGTCGGCGAGATCCGGCCCCAGGCGGAATACGAGCTGTTCCCGCAGCGCGACTACAATCGCCGCCTGTTCCGTATCGAGGCCCGCGCCATCTACGGCCTGCCGGTGGTGGGCAACATCTTCATCTTCGCCAACATCGGCATGGACGCCTTCGCCAAGCTGGGCCCGGCCAAGCTCTACAATATCGTGGTGGCCGGCACCTACTCCACCGACCCCGAGCAGGCGCGCGACTTCAGCATCCGCGGCTCGCTCAACGTCTCCGCCGCCGCCGGGTTGCGCCTGCGCGGCGAGGGCGGCGCCGGGCTGGAGATCCTGGATCACGACATCAAGGCCGGAGCCGGCGTCAACGCCCTGGCGGGGGTGCAGGGCTATGCCGAGGCCACGCCGGTGATCGGCTACCGCGAACAGACGCGCGAGGCCGGCGAGGACCGCAAGGGCGAGTTCTTCATCCGCGGCGAGCTGGAGATGGCCGCGCGGCCCTTCCTGGGGCTGGAAGGCGACCTGTTCGTGGAGGTGGACGCCCCCTGGTGGTCGCCGGTGCCGGACAAGCGCTGGACCTGGCCCCTGGGCGGCAAGGAGTGGCCGCTGGGCGGCAGCCTGGGGGTGAAGGCGGAGATCGATTACGTCTTCGGTTCCGGGGAGTGGCCCAGCATCGAGTTCGGCGAGGTGGACTTCGACGCCGACAAGTTCCTCACCGATCTCTACAACGACCACCCCGCCGCCCGCGGGGTGGTCGTTGTAG
>CAZVIG010000540.1:0-1625 GCA_964627395.1 uncultured Sedimenticola sp. | reverse complement strand
GCGGGGGCGATCCGGATCAGGGTCTCGTCCGGGTTGACGGCGTCGCCCTTGGCCACATAGACCGCCTCCACTACGCCGGCGACCGGGGCCTGGATCTCGGTCTCCATCTTCATCGCCTCGGCCACCAGCAGGGGCTGGCCGGCGATCACCTCGTCGCCCTCGGCCACCAGCACGTCCACGATGTTGCCGGGCATGTTGGTGGTGACGTCACCCTTGCCGCTGGGCTTGGGCCGCTTGCCGGCGATGGAGCTCTTGACCGCGCCCTGGGCGCCGCCCTCGAGCACGATCTCGCTGAGGGTCTCCACCCGCACCTCCTCGGGCACGCCGTCCACGGTGAAGTAGAAGTGGCGCTGCGATTCCTCCTTGAGGCCGGTGCCGGTCACCTTCACGTGATAGCACTCGCCGTGCAGGAAGATGTTGAACTCGGTGGGCGCGGTGGACGGCTCGGAACCCTTCTGCTCCGGCGGCAGCAGCGGCTCGGGCTGCAGGGTGCCGGCGCGCCGCTCCTCGAGGAACTGGCGCCCCACCTCAGGGAACATGGCGTAGGTGAGCACGTCCTCCTCGGTCTGCGCCAGGTCGCCGATCTCCTCGCGCAGCCGGTCCAGCTCCGGCTCCAGGAGATCCGCCGGGCGGCAGGTGATGGGTTCCTCGTCGCCGATGGCCTTGCGCACCAGCTCAGGATCCACCTTGGCGGGCGGCCGGCCATAGCCGCCCTGGAGATAGAGCTTCACCTCCTTGGTGATGGTCTGGTAGCGCTCGCCGGTGAGCACGTTGAGCACTGCCTGGGCGCCGACGATCTGCGAGGTGGGCGTCACCAGCGGCGGATAGCCCAGGTCCTTGCGCACCCGCGGCACCTCCTCCAGCACCTCGTTCATGCGGTCCAGGGCGTTCTGGTCGCGCAACTGGTTGGCGAGGTTGGAGATCATGCCGCCCGGAATCTGGTTGACCTGCACCCGGGTGTCCACGCCGGTGTAGTCGCTCTCGTACTGGTGGTACTTCTTGCGCACCTCGTAGAAGTACATCCCGATCTCCTGCAGCGCGGGCAGGTCCAGGCCGGTGTCGTAGCGGGTGCCGCGCAGCGCCGCCACCATGCTCTCGGTGGGCGGATGGGAGGTGCCGCCGGCGAAGGCGGAGATGGCGGTATCGATGTGGTCGCAGCCGTGCTCGATGGCCTTCAGATGGCACATGTCGGCCAGCCCCGCAGTGGCGTGCGAGTGGAGGTGCAGCGGCAGGTCCACCGCATCCTTCAGCGCCTGCACCAGCTCGCCCGTGGTGTAGGGGGTGAGCAGGCCGGCCATGTCCTTGATGCAGATGGAATGGCAGCCCATGGCCTGGAGTTCGCGTCCCATGGCGACGAAGCCGGCGATGTCGTGCACCGGACTGACGGTGTAGCAGATGGTGCCCTGGGCGTGCTTGCCCGCCTCCAGGGTGGCCTCGATGGCGGTGCGCAGGTTGCGGGTGTCGTTGAGGGCGTCGAAGATGCGGAACACGTCCATGCCGTTGCGCGCCGCGGCCTGCACGAAGGCACGCACCACGTCGTCGGAATAGTGCCGGTAGCCGAGCAGGTTCTGGCCGCGCAGCAGCATCTGCAGGCGGGTGTTGGGCAGGGCCTCGCGCAGCTTGCG
>CAZVIG010000539.1:0-1640 GCA_964627395.1 uncultured Sedimenticola sp. | reverse complement strand
GAAGACGTTGGCGAAGGTGACGTTGATCTGCGGCTCTTCCTCGCGCGGGGTGACCAGCACCGCGAACACCCCCATCAGCAGGCCCACCAGGGCCAGCAGCGGGGTGATCTGGGTGGACTGGAAACGGCGCGCGATGCCGCCGGACAGACCGAGCTTATTCTTCATGGCCGCTGCGCTCCTTGCGCTGCTGCACCAGCACCCGCACCGCCGCCTGGGGATCGGTGGCGACGCGCTCGCCGGCGCTCAGGCCCGAAAGCACCACATAGCGGCCATCCACCAGCGGCTTGCCGACGCGGATATGGCGCAGCCCCACCCGGCCGTCGGCATCCACCACATAGACGCCCACCACCTCGGAGCGGAACACCACCGCCTGCGGCGGCACCACCAGCACGCGCCGCGTACCGATGTGCAGCGCCGCCTTCAGATACATGCCCGGATAGACGCCGGACAGCGCCTGCGGCAGCTCCAGGCGCACGCGGAAGGTGTCGGTGACCGGATCGGCCACCGGGAATACGGTCACGTCGGTCGCCTGGACCCACTCGTCGCCCACCAGCACCGCACCGCGCCGCTCGCGGCGCACCGGCTCCACCAGCGACTGCGGAGTGTCCACCGCCAGACGCAGATGCTCCAGGGAGATGCCGCTCATCAGGGGCGTGCCCGGGGCGACCACCTCGCCCACCTCCACGTGGCGCCGGGTGACGATGCCGGTATAGGGCGCCTTGACCCGGGTGTAGGCGAGCTGCTGCTCGGCCCGGGTGAGGGCGGCGCGGGCCGCGGCCACGGCGGCGCGCGCCTGGTCGCGGTTGGCGCGCGCGCGGTCCATGGCCGCCTTGGACACCGCCTTGCGCGCATACACCCGCGCGGTGCGCTTGTATTCCTTTTCCGCATCGTCCAGCGCCGCCAGCGCCTGGCGCAGGCGCGCCTTCGCCTCGGCCAGCGCCGCCTTCTGCTGGGTGTCGTCGATCACCACGATGACGGTGCCCGCCTTCACCAGGTCGTCCACGTCGAAGCGGACCTCCTTCACCTGGCCGCTGGTCTGGGCGGCGATAGTGCTGGCGTTGACCGCCTCCACCACCCCGTCGAGCTGGTACACCCGCGGCACCTCGACCACCTGGGCCTCGGCGGTGACCAGCTCCGCCGCCGCTGCGACGGCGCCGCTCAGCCCCAGCAGGACGGCGAGTCCGAGTTTGCGCAAGATCCTGTTCATGATGCCCCCTTGGGAGGATAATATTAATTGGCGCTAATATAGATTGTTCTTATCAGGAAACAACCCCTGACCTTGTCGCCCTTTCCCCACACCGCCGGGCACGAGCCCTGTAGAGGATAGCCGTTCCTGCGTCGTTTCTCCTGCCGAAAGGTCGCACTGCCGGATGGCGGCACCGAGGCGGCAAGGATTTCGGGCGCCCGAGCTGTCCTGCGACCTGCGCATTTACCCGCCCCTTGCAGGCGAAATGGAAACCCCCGATCCCTGTGGGAGCGGCTTCAGCCGCGACCTGTGCCTGGATCCGCCCTCGATGTCGGGGCTGAAGCCCCTCCCACGAAGGCGGGCCATTTCCCCTCCCGACTTCGGAAGCGACCGCCAGGGCTGTCAGGCGACACACAAAAATGACCCCCTGACGACACGAAGAAATGACCCCTCT
>CAZVIG010000538.1:0-1647 GCA_964627395.1 uncultured Sedimenticola sp. | reverse complement strand
GGCATCCGCCGCTACGGCCATGCCTATGTGCCGCTGGACGAGGCCCTCTCCCGGGTGGTGATCGACCTCTCGGGACGTCCGGGCCTGGAGTTCCACGTGGACTTCGTGCGCGCCACCATCGGGAATTTCGACGTGGACCTGTTCCACGAGTTCTTCCAGGGCTTCGTCAACCACGCCCAGGTGACCCTGCACATCGACAATCTGCGCGGCGGCAACGCCCACCACCAGGCGGAGACGGTGTTCAAGGCCTTCGGGCGGGCGCTGCGCATGGCCCTGGAGGCGGATCCGCGGATGGGCGAGGCGGTGCCCTCCACCAAGGGCAGTCTCTAGGCAGCAGCGGAGCCTTCGTTCATGAGTCGCAAGATCGCTGTCATCGACTACGGCATGGGCAACCTGCGCTCGGTGTCCAAGGCCATCGAGCACGTCGCCGACGATGCCGAGGTGCGGGTCACCGACGATCCGGCCTGGATCCGCGCCGCGGAGCGGGTGGTGTTCCCCGGCCAGGGGGCGGCGCGCGACTGCATGGCCGCGATCGGCGAGCATCATCTCAACGAGGCGGTGCTGGAGGCGGCGCGCAGCAAGCCCTTTCTGGGCATCTGCATGGGCCTGCAGGTGCTGATGGAGTTCTCCGAGGAGAACGGCGGCACGCCGCTGCTGGGGCTGTTTCCCGGCCGCGTGAAGCGCTTCGACGGCACCGCCATGGGCGACAACGGGCTGCCCCTGAAGATCCCCCACATGGGCTGGAGCCCGGTGGACCAGCGCCGCGGGCATCCGCTGTGGCAGGGCATCCCGGACGGCGGGCGCTTCTATTTCGTGCACAGCTACCGGGTGGTGCCGGAGGATCCCAGCCTGGTGGTGGCCACCACCGACTACGGGGTGCGCTTCACCTCGGCCATCGCGCGCGACAACCTGTTCGCCTGCCAGTTCCATCCGGAGAAGAGCGCCGACAACGGCCTGCGTCTGCTGAAGAATTTCGTCGAGTGGAAGCCCTGAGATGCTGCTGATACCCGCCATCGACCTCAAGGACGGCAAGTGCGTGCGCCTGCGCCAGGGGCGCATGGAGGACGACACCGTGTTTTCGGACGACCCGGTGGCCATGGCCGACCGCTGGGTGGGCGAGGGCGGCCGCCGCCTGCACCTGGTGGACCTGAACGGCGCCTTCGCCGGCGAGCCGGTCAACCGGCCCGCCATCGAGGCGATCTGCGCCGCCCATCCGGAGACCCCTATCCAGGTGGGGGGCGGCATCCGTGACGAAGACACCATCGGCGCCTATCTCGAGATGGGGGTGGACTACTGCATCATCGGCACCCAGGCGGTGAAGGAGCCGGACTTCGTGGCGCGCGCCTGCAAGGCCTTTCCGGGGCATGTGATCGTGGGCCTGGACGCCAAGGACGGGCGGGTCGCCATCAACGGCTGGGCCGAGGTCACCGAGCACCAGGTGATCGATCTGGCGCGCCGCTTCGAGAACGATGGGGTGTCCGCGATTGTCTATACCGACATCGGACGCGACGGCATGATGCAGGGGGTGAACCTGGACGCCACGGTGGAGCTGGCCGAGGCCATCGGCATCCCGGTGATCGCCTCCGGCGGCATCACCGACCTGGAGGACATCCGCGCCCTGTGCGGGGCACCCACGGACAACATCAT
>CAZVIG010000537.1:0-1647 GCA_964627395.1 uncultured Sedimenticola sp. | reverse complement strand
GAGGCGGCCGCGGCGCACGGCTTCTTCTGGCCGCCCGATCCCACCAGCGCCGCGGTGTGCACCCTGGGCGGCAACCTCGCCTACAACTCCGCCGGCCCGCGCGCGGTGAAGTACGGCACCCCGCGCGAGAACACCCTGGGGCTGCTCGCGGTGACCGGCGCCGGCGACAGCCTGCGCACCGGGGTGCGCACCACCAAGGGGGTGGTGGGCTACGACCTGACCCGGCTGTTGATCGGCTCCGAGGGCACCCTGGCGGTGATCACCGAGGCCACACTCAAGCTGACCCCGCTGCCCGAGGCGAAGCGCACCCTGCAGGCGATCTACCGCGACATCCGCAGCGCCGCCGAGGCGGTCTCGGCCCTGATGGCCCAGCCGGTGACCCCCTGCGCCCTGGAATTCATGGACGGCCAGGCGATCGAGATGGTGCGTCGCCATTCCGACCTGGGCCTGCCGCCCGAGGCCCGGGCGCTGCTGATGATCGAGGTGGACGGCTCGGAGGCGGCCATCGACGCCGACGCCGAGACCCTGCGCCGGGTGGCGCGCAATCCCGGCTGCCTGGCGGTGGAGCTGGCGCGCGATCCGGCCGAGGTGGCGCGCCTGTGGCGCACCCGCAAGGCCCTGTCGCCGGCGCTGCGCAACGTCGCCCCCAAGAAGATCAACGAGGACGTGGTGGTCCCGGTGTCGCACCTGCCGGCCCTGATCGACGGCCTGCAGGCGCTGTCGCGCGAACACGGCATCCCCATCGTCAACTTCGGCCATGCCGGCAACGGCAACATCCACGTCAACCTGCTGTTCGACCCCGACGACCCCGCCCAGGCGGCGGCCGCCGGGCCCTGCCTGGCGGCGGTCTTCGACCTGGTGCTGTCGCTCGGCGGCACCCTCTCCGGGGAGCACGGCATCGGCCGGGTAAAGCGCGACTTCGTGGCGCGCGAGCTGTCCCCGGTGGCGCTGTCGCTGATGCAGGGCATCCGCCGCCAGTTCGACCCCAACGGTATCCTCGCCCCCGGCGTAGCCCTTCCGCCCGCCTGATCCGGCGCAGATCGCCATCCCCCGCCCTGTGATATAGTCCGGCCCAAATTCGGCTGCGGCCCGTCGCGGCGGCGGGCCCCGAGACGACTACAAAGCAAAAGCTCCGAGGGGGTTATCCATGTCCAAGAAGCATCCTGTCATCGCCGTCACCGGCTCTTCCGGCGCCGGCACCACCACCGTCAAGCGTGCCTTCGAGCACATCTTCATCCGCGAGGGCATCAAGGCCGCGGTGATCGAGGGCGACAGCTTCCACCGCTACGACCGCGCCGAGATGAAGGTCAAGATGGCCGAGGAGGGGCTGAGCCACTTCGGGCCCCAGGCCAACCTGTTCGACAAGCTGGCCGAGCTGTTCAAGACCTACGGCGAGACCGGCAGCGGCGAGAAACGCTACTACCTGCACAGCGAGGAAGAGGCCGCGGAACACAATGCGCGCCTGGGCACCGACAAGAAGCCCGGCGAGTTCACCCCCTGGGAGCCGCTGCCCGAGAACACCGACCTGCTGTTCTACGAGGGCCTGCACGGCCTGGTGCAGACCGACGAGGTGGACGTCTCCCAGTACGTGGACCTGGGCATCGGCGTGGTGCCGGTGGTCAACCTGGAGTGGATCCAGAAGATCCA
>CAZVIG010000536.1:0-1649 GCA_964627395.1 uncultured Sedimenticola sp. | reverse complement strand
GACGTGGTGGTGTACGACCGCCTGGTGGCCAAGGCGGTGCTGGACATGACCCGGCGCGATGCGCGCCGCATCTATGTGGGCAAGGAGCGCGACAACCACGCCATGCGCCAGGAGGAGATCAACCAACTCCTGGCCGACCTGGCGAAGGAAGGTCACCGGGTGCTGCGGCTGAAGGGCGGCGACCCCTTCATCTTCGGCCGCGGCGGCGAGGAGATCGACACCCTCGCCGAGCAGGGGGTGCCCTTCCAGGTGGTGCCGGGGATCACCGCCGCCTCGGGTTGCGCCAGCTATGCCGGCATCCCACTGACCCACCGCGACTACGCCCAGTCGGTGACCTTCGTCACCGGCCACCTCAAGGACAACAGCATGAACCTCAACTGGGCGCAGCTCGCCCAGCCGGCACAGACGGTGGTCTTCTACATGGGCCTGAAGGGACTGCCGGTGATCAGTCGCGAGTTGCAGGCGCACGGCCTGCCCGGCGACACCCCCGCCGCCCTGGTGCAGCAGGGCACCACCCACCGCCAGCGGGTGTTCACCAGCACCCTGGCGGAGCTGCCGGCGCTGGCGGAGCGCGAGCAGCCCAAGCCACCCACCCTGATCATCGTGGGCGAGGTGGTGCGGCTGCACGACAAGCTCTCCTGGTTCCGCGCGCCGGAGCGCTCCGAACAGGGCGCCACCTCACCCGTCGAGCCCGGCACCGCGCTTTGAGCCACCGCACGGCGCGAGGCCCGACGAGGCACCGCGGCCGCTTTGCGGCAGACCATTTCGAAAGCGGGCGGCGGCCCGCACGCGCCGTCATTTAGACCGGAGGCAACGGCGCGAGCCGGTGCCGGAATGGAGAAATCCCGGAAGCCGCTCAAGCAATGAGATCCCTCCACTCCGCCTGCGGCTCCGGTCGGGATGACAAGGCGGAGGGTTCCCTGCGCGTCTCGGCCGCACCAACGGGAAAAGACGCGCCGTGTCCCCGCATCAACGCCGGTGCCAGCGCCCCTGCGCGTCCTGGTACCAGTAGCCAGGACGGGCCTCCTCGGCCCAGACCCGGGCGAAGGTGGCGCGGATCTCCGGCTCCCATTCGGGATGGCCGTTGGCGCGAGCGATTTCGCGATAGAGGGCGTTGCGGTCGCGATTCTCCTCGGCGACCAGCTTCTTGACCCGCGCCCGGTCGCGCAGCGAGGCGGCCGAGAGGTCGCGGATCGCCACCAGGCCGTTGCGGTCGAAGCCGATCACCCCGGCGCGGTAGAAGGGCTCCAGCGCGCGCTGGCGTTTCGCCATAGCCGCGCGCAGACGGCGGATGGCCGGGCTGCTGATGTCGATGTTGGCGCGCCCGGCGGCATGCGCGGCGGGCACCAGCGCCTCCAGCAGCCCGCCCAGCAGGCGCTGTGCCGGGGTGGCGGACGGCCGCTGCGACTGGGGCCCGGGCTGCGCCGACGGCGTCTCCCCTCCCTTCTGCTGCCCCTCTTCTTTCTGCTCCTTGCCCAGCACGTCACGCACGATGGTGCGCGCCGCCTCCTCGGCCGCCGCCGCGGGGAAGTAAATGTTGATGGTCACGCAGGACGCCAGCAGCAGCGTCAACAGCGGCCAGGTGAGGACTGCCTTTTTCATCCCATGATCTCCTTTCATTTGATCCGCATGCCTTCGACACGGATGCT
>CAZVIG010000535.1:0-1654 GCA_964627395.1 uncultured Sedimenticola sp. | reverse complement strand
CAGCTGACTTTTAATCAGTTGGTCGCAGGTTCGAATCCTGCACGACCCACCATATCGATCGACGGCTCGCGTGGTTTTTCCGCGCGGGCCGTTTTCTTTACCAGCCCCCTGATCCCGCCTTCGAAACATGGCGAATTGGCTTCCTGCGCAGCCTGGAGATTATTTGTGCACACAGATATTCTTGACGGCCACTATATGTGTATACACAATAATTCTCATGAGGATCGAGTTCGACCCGATCAAGAATGAACGCAATATCCGTGAGCGTGGACTTTCATTTGAGCTGGTTCGGCAGTTCGACTTCGAGACAGCAATGATCCGGCTCGACATCCGCCATGATTACGGTGAACCACGCTTCATTGCGCTAGGGATGATTGGTACGCGGGTATACAACCTGGTGTTCACGATTCGTGTGGACTCGGTTCGCATCATCAGTTTCCGCAAGGCCAACCGCCGGGAGGCATATCGCTATGCAAACCATCAAAACACGTGATGGGCGAATCATCGAATTGCCCACCGAGGAAGAAGATCGGGAGATCACCCGCCAGGCGCGGGAGGATGGCACCCTGCTCACCGACGAGGAACTGGCGGAGTTCAAGCCGTTCGAGGAATCTGATCTGCCCGAGTCGTTCAAGCAGGCGGTACGCCGGCGGGGTCGCCCACGCAAGGCGAACCCGAAGGTGGCGGTGCACATCCGCTTCTCGCCGGAGGTGGTGGCCCACTTCAAGGCCACGGGCAAGGGCTGGCAGACGCGCATGGACGAGGCGCTGAAGGAGTGGATCGCGGCGCATGAAGGCGGCGATCGGTCCAAGTCTTGACGAGGGCGGCCCTGGGATCGACGAAAGGGCTCAGTCGTCCTCACCCGGTGCCGGTCCCTCCAGCACCAGGTGGTCGGGGTTGACGCACAGGCGGTTGCCGCAGGTCTGGCGTACGATGCTGTCGCGGTAGAGGCGGCCGACGAACACCAGGTAGCTGATGCGGTGGGCACTTTCGGTGAAGGTGCCGCTGGCGTCGGCGAGGGTGATCTTGCCATAGCCGCTGTGGGAGACCTGGCGGTTCCACAGCCAGCAGCCGGTCTCCGGGTCGCGGATGCTGGAGGCCTTGATCTTCTCCTGGAGTTTCTGCTGTCTCGGGTGCATGGGGGTACTCGCTGGGCTACGTTTGTGGGTGGCTTTGTAGCACAATCCGCCCCCTGCCAACCCGTTTGCTGGCGCGGGTTGGCCCTGCGAGAGGAACTGCGTCATGTCCGACACCCTGCTTTCCGAGAAGGCGATCCAGGAGGCTCTGGCCGGGCTGCCCGGCTGGCGCCTGGAGGCCGGTCGCCTGCACCGTGAATACCGCTGCAACGGCTGGCGGGCCGCGGTGCTGCTGTTCAACGGCATCGCGCACCTGGCCGAGGCGGCCTGGCATCACCCCGACGTGACCGTCTCCTGGGGTCGGGTGGCGGTGTCGCTGACCACCCATTCAGCGGGGGGTATCACCCGCAAGGACCTGGAGCTGGCCACGGAGATCGAACGTCTGGCGGGCTGGCGGCCGACACCCGGATCCGCCCTGGAAGGGGCGCCGGAGGAAGGCTGCTGGCGCTACCGGGAGCCGGAGTGAGCCGACCGCGCGCCCGGCCGCTGCCCTATGTGTGTGATGCCAGTGCCTGGTT
>CAZVIG010000534.1:0-1656 GCA_964627395.1 uncultured Sedimenticola sp. | reverse complement strand
GAGAAGATCAATCCGCTGGGCGGCTGCCTGCCGATGCTGGTGCAGATCCCCTTCTTCATCGCCCTCTACTGGGTGCTGCTGGAGAACGTCGAGATGCGCCAGGCGCCCTGGATCCTCTGGATCAAGGACCTCTCGATCAAGGATCCCTACTTCGTGCTGCCGGTGATCATGGCGCTCTCCATGTGGGTGCAGCAGAAGCTCAACCCGGCGCCGCCGGATCCCATGCAGGCCAAGATTATGTCCTTCCTGCCGCTGGTGTTCGGCTTCATGTTCGCCTTCTTCCCGTCCGGGCTGGTGCTCTACTGGGTGGTGAACAACATCCTGTCCATCGCCCAGCAGTGGGTCATCACCCGTCGCATCGAGCAGGGTGCCAAGGCCTGAGTCCGACACCATCGCCGCCATCGCCACCCCGCCCGGGCGTGGCGGGGTGGGCATAGTAAGGCTCTCCGGACCGCGCGCCCTGGAGATCGCCGAGGCGATCGCAGGCCGGCGGCCGGCGCCGCGCCAGGCCGCCTTCAGGGTGTTCCGCGATGCCGCCGGCGAGCCCATCGACGAAGGGCTGCTGCTCTGCTTCCCCGCTCCCCACTCCTTCACCGGCGAGGACGTGGCCGAGTTGCAGGGTCATGGCGGCCCGGTGGTCATGGACCGCCTCATGGCGCGCTGCCTGGAGCTGGGTGCGCGCCCCGCACGTCCCGGCGAGTTCTCGGAGCGCGCCTTCCTCAACGACAAGCTGGACCTCACCCAGGCGGAGGCGATCGCCGACCTGGTGGACGCCGAGACCGAGGCCGCGGCGCGCCTGGCGATACGCTCGCTCGCCGGCGCCTTCTCGCAGCGCGTCCACCGACTGGTCGAGGGCCTGATCGCCCTGCGCACCTATGTGGAGGCGGCGATCGACTTTCCCGAGGAGGAGATCGACTTCCTCGCCGACGAGCGCGTGGCCAGGGACCTGGAGGCCCTGATCGCGGATCTGGAGGCGGTGCGCGCCAGCGCGCGCATCGGCCGGGTGCTGCGCGACGGCATGCGTCTGGTGATCGCCGGCCTGCCGAACGCCGGCAAGTCCAGCCTGCTCAATGCCCTGGCCGGCGAGGAACGGGCCATCGTCACCGAGGTGCCGGGCACCACCCGCGACCTGCTGCGCGAGCAGATCCAGATCGACGGCATGCCCTTGCATCTGGTGGACACCGCCGGGCTGCGCGAGACCGGCGATGTGGTGGAGCGCATCGGCGTGGAACGGGCGCGCGCCGAGCTGGCCCAGGCCGACCGCATCCTCTGGGTGTATGACGGCGCCGCCGACCCCAAGCATGCCGCTTTCGATCCAGACCAGCTTCCACAAGGGGTGCCGGTCACCCTGGTGCACAACAAGGCCGATCTCAGCGGTGCCGAGCCCGGCCTGTTCGAGCGCGACGGCCTGCCCGAGGTGCGCCTGAGCGCGCGCAGCGGCGCCGGCCTGGACGCCCTGCGCGCCCATCTGCGCGAATGCATGGGGCTGGCCCAGGGAGTGGAGGGCGAATTCTCCGCCCGGCGCCGTCATCTCGACGCCCTGGCGCGCGCGGCGGATCATCTCGAGGCGGGGCGGCGGGCCCTGCTGGAGGGCCGCGCCGGCGAGCTGCTGGCCGAGGACCTGCGCCTGGCGCACGCCCGGCTGGGCGAGAGCAC
>CAZVIG010000533.1:0-1662 GCA_964627395.1 uncultured Sedimenticola sp. | reverse complement strand
AGCACACCCCGGCATCGTCCGCCGCATCGGCGAGCGCCAGCAGCACCAGCTTGGGCGTCGGCGGCAGCGCCTGCCGCCAGGCCCAGTTCATTGCGGCGATGCTCACGGCGCGTTGGGCTCAGTCGTCACCGTTGCCGATGATGATGCGGGCGACCTCGGCCGCCGGGTAATAGACCCGCCGGCCGATCTTGCGGCCGCAGGCCTTCAGCGCACGGGTCTGGTGATCGCGGGGACAACTCAGGCTGTAGCGCAGGCCACCGGTACTGCGGCCCAACAGTTCGGCGAGCTGGCTCTGTGACAACAGCAGACCAAAACGTTCAACCAGCTGATCCGCCAGCGTTGCCACGCCGGGGCTCTGGGTGTCTTGCATGTGCTCTCGTCTCCTTGCTCATGATCGGGAGACATGAGCTTGCCCACGGCAAGCTGGGTAAACCAGAGAAAAAGCGGACGGCAACTGCCGGGCTTTCGGACTTGATTAACGCATCACCCGGTCGAGCTTCTCCACCAGGTCCTCTGCCCGCAGGTGGGTGTAGCGCTTGAGCATCTGCATGGACTTGTGGCCGGAGATGGCAGAGACCTCCTGGTCACCCAGGCCGGCCTCGACAAGGCGCGAGACCGCCTCGTGGCGCAGGTCGTGGAAGCGGAAACCCCGGATGCCGGTTTCCTTGATGATGCGGTGCCAGGCGGGGCGGAACTCGTACGGCCGGCGGATGCCGTCGCGGCCGGGCTCGCCGAAGAAGATGAGATCGGTGTCGTCGGGCCGCAGGGGGTTGTCGAGGGCGGCGCGGAAGACGGCCACGGCCTCCCGGGTCAGAGGGACGGTGCGGGCCGAACCGTTCTTGGTCTCGGTGAGATAAACGAGGCGCTTGTCCAGGTTCACCTGGCTGCGGGCGAGGCTTTTGATCTCACCGGCACGCATGCCGGTGTAGAGCGCGATGCGCACGATCCAGCCCAGCATGGGGTTGGAATGGCCGTCGCAGGCCTGGAGCAGTTTCCTTTCTTCCTCGGCGGTCAGGCGCCGGTTGCGGCCCTGGGGCGGTGCCGGCTTGCGAATATTGGCCACCGGATTGTAAACCAGACCCACGCGCCACTCCTTGATGGCGATGGTGAACAGATGCGAGAGCAGGGAGAGTTCGAGGCGCACGGTGCTGGAGGACTTGCCGGCCTCCAGGCGCTTGTCCCGGTATTCAGCGACCAGGTCAGGGGTGATGGCGGCCAGGCTGTAGTCGCCCAGCTCGGCCTTCAGCGCCTTGGCCTTGTGGCGCTCGGCGCTGTGGGTGCTGGGCTTCTTGGTGGCGGAGATCTCGCGCAGGTAGCGGTCCAGCGCCTGCTTCAGCAGCAGCCGGTCGGACTCGGCGCGGTCGATGTAGACGCCGCGCACCATCTCGTCCTCGGTGCGGCGCGCCCAGTCCTGGGCGTCGCGCTTGGTGCGGAACGTCTTGATGGTGGTGGGCCAGCCGCGCTTGCGGACGATGGCCTTCCAGGTATTGGACGGGGTCCTGGTGATGGTCGCCATGGCACCTTCCGATACGGCAGTGTACCGAAAGTGTACCGCATGACACAGGGACTAAAAAGTGTGCTTGCTTAACTTATTGAAATTATTGGTGGCCAGGGACAGAATCGAACTGCCGACACGGGGATTTTCAGTCCTTGAGGTTGGGA
>CAZVIG010000532.1:0-1668 GCA_964627395.1 uncultured Sedimenticola sp. | reverse complement strand
GCACCCGGGTGGTCTCCTGGAAGGAGGCCGCCGAGATGAAGGACTCGGTGGCCAGCGAGGCCTTGGTGATGCCCAGCAGCAGCGGCTCCCATTTGGCGGGATGCCGGTTCTCGGCCTCGGCCTGCTCGTTGGCCTCCAGCACCCGGGCCTTCTCCGCCTGCTCGCCGCGCAGCAGCTTGGTCTCGCCCGGGTCGGTGACCTCCACCTTGCGCAGCATCTGGCGGATGATCACCTCGATGTGCTTGTCGTTGATGCCCACGCCCTGCAGGCGATACACGTCCTGGATCTCCTTGACCAGGTACTCCGCCAGGTCGGTCACCCCGCGCAGGCGCAGGATGTCGTGCGGGTTCAGCTCGCCGTCGGCGATCACCTCGCCCTTCTCCACGTGCTCGCCCTCGAACACGTTGACGTGCCGCCACTTGGGGATCAGCAGCTCGTGGGTCTCGCCGTCGGCGTCGGTGATCACCAGACGCTGCTTGCCCTTGGTCTCCTTGCCGAAGCTGACGGTGCCGGTGGCCTCCGCAAGGATCGCCGGCTCCTTGGGCTTGCGCGCCTCGAACAGGTCGGCCACGCGCGGCAGACCGCCGGTGATGTCGCGGGTCTTGGAGGACTCCTGCGGAATCCGGGCGATGACGTCGCCCACCTGCACCTGGGCGCCGTCGGCCATGTTGACGATGGCGCCGCCGGGCAGGAAGTAGTGCGCCGGCAGGCTGGTGCCGGGCAGGTTGACGTCGTTGCCCTTGTCGTCCACCAGCTTGATCATGGGGCGCAGGTCCTTGCCCGCGGTGGGACGCTGCTTGGGATCGATCACCACGGTGGAACTCAGGCCGGTCACCTCGTCGGTCTGCTGCTGCACCGTGACCCCGTCGATGAAGTCCACGAAGCGCAGGGTGCCTGCGATCTCGGTGATGATCGGGTGGGTGTGCGGATCCCAGTTGGCCACCGTCTGGCCGCCCTCGACCTTGTCGCCCTCGCGCACCTGCAGCTCGGCCCCGTAGGGCAGCTTGTAACGCTCGCGCTCGCGGCCGATGTCGTCCACGATCACCACCTCGCCGGAGCGGGAGACGGCCACCAGCTTGCCGGCGGCGTTCTCGATGGTCTTGATGTTGTGCAGCTTGATGGTGCCGGGGTTCTTCGGCTCGATGCTGTTGACCGCCGCCGCCCGCGAGGCCGCACCCCCGATATGGAAGGTGCGCATGGTGAGCTGGGTGCCCGGCTCGCCGATCGACTGGGCGGCGATGACGCCCACCGCCTCGCCGATGTTGACCCGGTGACCGCGCGCCAGATCGCGCCCATAGCACTTGGAACAGATGCCCTGGCGGGTCTCGCAGGTGATCGCGGAGCGCACCCGCACCTGGTCCACGCCGGCCTGTTCAAGCATGTCCACGATCTTCTCGTCCAGCAGGGTGCCGGCCTCGACCAGCACCTCGTCGCTGCCGGGACGCGGAATGTCCACCGCCGCGACCCGGCCGAGGATGCGCTCGCGCAGCGGTTCCACCACGTCGCCGCCCTCGATGATGGGCATCATCAGCAGGCCCTGCTCGGTGCCGCAGTCCTCCTCGGTGATCACCAGGTCCTGGGCCACGTCCACCAGGCGGCGGGTCAGGTAACCCGAGTTGGCGGTCTTGAGCGCGGTATCCGCCAGGCCCTTGCGCGCGCCGTGGGTGG
>CAZVIG010000531.1:0-1670 GCA_964627395.1 uncultured Sedimenticola sp. | reverse complement strand
GGGAGGGGAGAGAGATGGGTGGTACGACGTCCGGCAGATCCGCCTTTTCGATCATCACGAGGAAAGGCCATGGCGATCGCCCCTGACCACCTCTGCGCGGGGAAAAGGGTCCCCCTCCTGGCCTCTCCCGCAAGCGGCACTGTGCAGGGGCGGGCGCCATGAGCGAGCGGCGCTTTCTCGCGCGCGCGGATCTGCAGGCGCTGATCGATGCCCTGATCCGGCGTCAGGGCCGCTGTCTGGGGCCGCAGGTGTGCGACGGGGCCATCCAGTACCTGCCGCTGAGCGAGGCGGAGCAGCTTCCCTGGGGTCTGGGCGACGAGCAGGCGCCGGGGCGTTATCGCCTGCGCCGCACGGAGGATGGGCGCTGCTTCGCCTGGGCGAACGGGCCCCAGGCGCTCAAGCCGCTGGTGTTCGCCCCCGAGCAGCCGCTGTGGTCCTCCCGGCCGGCGGCGGACGGCGGCCTGGACTACCGCGCGGCTCCTGTCGAGGCGGAACCGCTGGCGGTGCTGGGGGTGCGCGCCTGCGACCTGGCCGGACTGGCGCTGCAGGACCGCCATTTCCTGGACGAACCGCCCGACCCCTGGTACCGGGCGCGCCGCGAGGCGCTGTTCCTGGTGGCGGTGGACTGCAGCCATCCTGCGCCCACCTGTTTCTGCGCCAGCACCGGCGACGGCCCGGCCTGCGACTCGGACTTCGATCTGGCCCTGGAGGAGCTGGAGGGCGGCTTCCTGGTGCGCGCCGGCAGCGCCGCGGGCGAGGCCCTGCTCGCCGGGCTGCCGACCCGCAAGGCGGACCCGGCGCAGCTCCAGGCGGCGCGCCAACAGCATCGGGAGGCGTGCGCGGCGCAGCGGCGCGCCCTGCCGGCGGAGGATCTGCCGGGGCGCCTGCTCGCCGCCCTGGAGCATCCCCGCTGGGACCAGGTGGGGGCGCGCTGCCTGGCCTGCGGCAACTGCACCGCGGTCTGCCCGAGCTGCTTCTGCAACCGCCACGAGGAGCGGCCCGGGGTGAACGGCGCCTCGGGCCATGTGCGTCTCTGGGACAGCTGCTTCAGCGCCGGCCACAGCCTGCTGCACGGCCATCCGCTGCGTGCCGACACCGCGCAGCGCTATCGCCAGTGGCTGACCCACAAGCTGGGCACCTGGGTGGCGCAGTACGGGCGCAGCGGCTGCGTCGGCTGCGGGCGCTGCATCACCTGGTGCCCGGTGGGCATCGATCTCACCGAGGAGGTGGCGGCGCTCCTGGAGGACGGCGATGACTGAGCCCTGGCTGCCCGCGGAGGCGGAGGTGGTGGCCTCGGTGCCCGAGGGCGCCGACATCCGCACCCTGCGTCTGCGCCTGGTGGACGCCGACCGTCATGCGGCCTACCGCTTCGCCCCGGGCCAGTTCAACATGCTGGCGCTGCACGGCATCGGCGAGGTGCCGATCTCTATCGTCTCGGACATCGACGACCGGCACCTGTTCGACCATACGGTGCGCGCGGTGGGGCGGGTCACCCGCGCCCTGGTGCGGCTCGCCCCGGGCGACCGGCTGGGGGTGCGCGGGCCCTTCGGCCGCGGCTGGCCCCTGGCGCGCGCCGAGGGCCGCGATCTGCTGGTGCTCACCGGCGGCCTGGGCTGCGCCCCGGCGGTGTCGGTGATCCGCCATGTGTTGCGCCGGCGCGCGCGCTACGG
>CAZVIG010000530.1:0-1672 GCA_964627395.1 uncultured Sedimenticola sp. | reverse complement strand
GTCCATGGATCAGGTGCGCCAGGGAGGAGGAGAGGCCATCGCGCTGCGCACCTGTTGCATGAGCTGTTCCGGATCGGCGTCGGGGGGCACCTCCACGCAACGGGTTCGCAGCGGACAGCCGCTGAGGGCGGTGCAGGCGCTGGACAGCAGCGCCTCGCCGATGCCGGGATGGGTCACCAGGAGCAGGCCGATGCTCATTCCGCGGACTCCTTGATGGCGCGCCGCTGGCGCTCGATGAAGATGCGGGAGGCGTCGTAGCCCTTGAGACGCAACATGTGGTTGCGCACCGCGGTCTCCACCAGGATGGCCAGGTTGCGGCCCGGGGCCACCGGCACGGTGATCTGGGGAATTTCCACCCCCAATACGGTACGCGTCTGCGAGGCCACCTGCAAACGCTCCATGTCGGCGATCTCGCGCAGTCTCATCCGCTTGAGGTAGATGATGAGCTGCAGGTACATGCTGTTGGTGATGGAGCTGTCGCCGAACATGGCCCGGATGTCCAGCACTCCCAGGCCCCGGACCTCCAGCAGGTCGCGCAGCAGCCGCGGGCAGCTGCCGGCCACGATGTCCGGTGCGATGCGGCGGAATTCCGGGGCGTCGTCCGCCACCAGCCGGTGGCCGCGGGTGATCAGCTCCAGCGCCAGCTCGCTCTTGCCCACCGCCGAGTGGCCGGTGATGAGCACCCCCATGCCCAGCACCTCCAGAAAGACCCCGTGCAGGGTGGACTTGGCCGCCAGGAACCGCGCGGCATAGTATTGCAGGTTGTCCAGCACCAGGCTGTCCGAGAGGGGGGAGGTGAGCAGGGGCGTTTCGTCCCGCTGTGCCCGCTCCAGGAGCTGCGGCAGCGGTTTCAGGCGGTTGGTGAAGAGGATCGCGGCAGGCGCCGCCTCGAAGAGTCGTTCCAGCGCCTGGTTCAGTTCCCCGTGGGGTAGGGCGGCCAGGTAGCGCTTCTCCATCGGGCCGATGATCTGGATCGGCGTGGGATGGATGTAGTTGAGCGGCCCGGCGATGATGTGATCCTGAGGTTGGCGCCCGGCATCGAAGACCGTTCGCTTCAGGCCCGCTTCGCCGGCCAGCACGTGCAGCTTGAGGCGCTCGCGCAGGGCGTCGAGCAGATCAGCGACGGTGATCGGCTGACTCATCCTCGGCGGCCGGAGGGTTGAGCAGGGCGAGGATCTCGGAGACGCTGGCGGCGTTGCGGATGGCGGTTGTCAGGCTGGTGTCGCAGAACAGCCGGGCCAGGCGGGCGAGCAGGTCGAGGTGAGCCTGCTCGGCCTGTTCGGGCACCAGCAGGCCGAACACCAGATCCACCGGTTCCCCGTCGCGGGCCTCGAAATCGACCGCCTCGGCGAGCCGCAGCAGGGCCCCGCGGGGATTGCGCAGGCCGCCGATGCGGGCATGGGGCAGGGCCAGACCGCGGCCCAGGGCGGTGCTGCCCAGGCGTTCGCGTTCGAGAATCTTTTCGTAGATCTGGTCGGCACCGGGCGGGCGGCCCGGCGCCACCAGCAGGCGGGCGATCTCTTCGAGGGCTTTTTTCTTGCTGCCGGCGGGCAGGTCGAGGGCGACCCGTTCCGCCGGCAGCAGGCCCTCGGGGAGCCACGCGGACCGGTCGTCGGGGCTGTCGCTGATTGGTGTGGGCGACTGGGTCATGATGGCGCTCCGGTCCGCGTGG
>CAZVIG010000529.1:0-1682 GCA_964627395.1 uncultured Sedimenticola sp. | reverse complement strand
GACCACCGCCTCGGTCTGGCTGGCCGCTTTTCTGGCCCTGTCCGCGCATCGGCTGGTCGCGATCCATGTACTGCTGGGCTTTTTCGCTCTGCTGCAGCTCGCCCAATTCTGGCATTTCGTCTACTACGGCACCCTGATCTCGCCTCAGGAGGTGGGCCTGCTGGGCAGCGAGATGGACGAGATCACCATCTCGCTGCTCGGGATCTGGCCGGCGTTGGTGCCGCCCCTGCTGATGGTGCTGCTGTGTTACCTGGTAGTCTGGCGGCTGGTGCGGCGGATGGCCGCATTCCGCCAGCACATCCCCGCAGGGTCGGTGCTGCTGGTGTTGCTGCTGGGGGGCATCCTGCCGGTGAAGGCCTACAACTCCACCGGCTCCCAGGCCTTCTATCCCAACCCGCGCCACTACTCGATCAAGAACACCCTCTATGCGGTGGGCTGGTTCCTGGGTAAGGAATTGCCGCAGCGTTTCGCGAAGACCCATGACACGCACCACTATGCGCCCTACCAGCTGGTGGACCGGGATTCCGTGCTGCCGGCCAACATCGTGGTGGTGATGGGGGAGAGTCTGAATCCCGACCATATGGGCCTGTTCGGCTATGCGCGCGACACCACGCCGTACTTCAGCGCCATGAAGGACGATCCCAATCTGTTCTATACGAAGATCTATTCAGGAGGCGTCTCCACCAAGGTTTCGGTGCCCACCTTTTTCAATCTGAAGCGCGAGCCCTTCAACGCCCAGGTGTTGTACCGGGGCGAGGCCAATCTGTTCAAGCTGGCCAAGCGGCGAGGGCTGCATACCTGGTGGCTGTCCACCCAGAACTCCAACCTGGCGACCTATGCCGACGGGGGTGCGGTGGATCACTTCGAGGCACGCGAGGACCACCTGGCGGAGATCGAAAAACGCAAGGATCTGGTGCTGCTGGACCTGCTGCGGCAGGTGGACTTCAGCAAGCCGAACTTCGTGGTGCTGCACGAGCGCGGCTCCCATTCGCCTTATGAGCGCTATCACACCGACGAATTCCGGAAGTTTCCGGAGGACGTGGACGATCTCGACCAGTTCCGGATCAACAGTTACGACAATTCCGTGCTGTTCTCCGATCATGTCCACAACGAGATCCTGAAACTGCTGCGCGAACGCAGCAAGTTGCCCACCTATGTGTTGTTCACCGGGGACCATGGCGAGCTACTGGGTGACGAGATCGATGGGCGGCTCCTTTGGGGCCATTCGGTACTGCACCCCAAGACCGCCACGGTGCCTTTCATCCTGTATGCGATCAACGGTGATCCCAAGGTGCTGCAGCGGGCGCGCCACCTGGCCTACCCGCATCACTGGGAGATGGGGCGCTTCATCGCCGGCCTGCTGGGCTACGACGTGATCGACCCCAATGCGGAGACGGGCGTCTATTACGCCGTGGGCAAGGACATCGCCGGCACCAGTGGCTATATGCGCATGCAGTTCGACGACCAGGGCCGCCTGGCGGATTGGCGGGTGGTGCTGCCGTGAACGGGTCGCCGCCGCTGCGCATCGCTCTGGTCTCGGCCGACTTCGCGCCCAACGTGGGCGGGGTGGCGGCGCATGTGGTGGAACTGGGCAAGGCACTGGCGGCCCTGGAACAGGAGGTGGACTTGCTGACCCTGCCGCCGGGCGAGATACGCGACTACGAGGCGCGCTGCCAGGGGAC
>CAZVIG010000528.1:618-1683 GCA_964627395.1 uncultured Sedimenticola sp. | reverse complement strand
TCGCGGTGAAGGTGCCCATGTGGCCGGTGCACACCTGGCTGCCGGATGCCCACGTCGAAGCGCCCACCGGCGGTTCGGTGATCCTGGCGGCCATCATGCTCAAGCTCGGCGCCTACGGTTTCCTGCGCTTCTCCCTGCCCATCACGCCCGATGCCTCCGGCGCCCTGGACTGGCTGATGATCAGCCTGTCGCTCATCGCCGTGGTCTACATCGGCTTCGTGGCCCTGGTGCAGGCGGACATGAAGAAACTGATCGCCTATTCCTCCATCGCCCACATGGGCTTCGTCACCCTCGGCTTCTTCCTGGCCTGGCGGATCCTCGCCAACAGCGGCGATCTGCGCGGCGCGGCCATGGGTATCCAGGGCGGCCTGGTGCAGATGATCTCCCACGGCTTTATCTCCGGTGCCCTGTTCCTGTGCGTGGGTGTGCTCTACGACCGCATGCACAGCCGGGCCATTCGGGACTACGGCGGCGTGGTCAATACCATGCCGGTGTTCGCCGCCTTCATGGTGCTGTTCGCCATGGCCAACTCGGGTCTGCCGGGCACTTCCGGTTTCGTTGGCGAATTCCTGGTGATCCTCAGCGCCTTCAAGGCCGACTTCTGGTTCGCCTTCCTGGCCGCCACCACCCTGATCCTCGGCGCCGCCTACAGCCTGTGGATGGTCAAGCGGGTGATCTTCGGCGAGGTGGCCAACGAGCGGGTGGCGGCGCTCAAGGACATCAACGGCCGCGAGTTTCTGTTCCTGGCCCTGCTGGCGATCGCGGTGCTCGGCCTTGGCATCTGGCCGGCGCCGCTGCTCGACGTGATGGACGCCAGCATCACCCACCTGCTGCAGCAGATGATGACCAGCAAGTTATGACGAATCCGCGAGTCGAGACATGAGCTTCGAAATGCCCAACCTGCTGCCCGCCCTGCCCGAGATGTTTCTGCTCGGTGCCATCGGCTTCATCCTGGTCGCGGATCTGTTCATTCCCCAGCGCAGTCGCCTCATCACCTACCTGATGACCCAGACCGCGCTGGTGGTGACCATGCTCCTGATCCTGATTTCCTTTGCCGGTGAACGG
>CAZVIG010000528.1:0-608 GCA_964627395.1 uncultured Sedimenticola sp. | reverse complement strand
CACTGATCCTGTCCGATACCTTCGTGCGCGATACCGCGGGCGACGTGCTCAAGATCGGCGTGCTGCTGGCGGCCTTCGTCACCTTCCTCTATGCCCGCGACTATCTGCGCCTGCGCGGCATGTTCCGCGGCGAGTTCCATCTGCTGGGCCTGTTCGGCGTGCTGGGCATGATGGTCCTGATCTCGGCCCACAGCCTGCTGACCATCTACCTGGGCCTGGAACTGCTGTCCCTGTCCATGTACGCCATGGTGGCCCTGCAGCGGGATTCGGTGCCGGCCTCCGAGGCGGCCATGAAATACTTCGTGCTGGGCGCCATCGCTTCGGGCATGCTGCTCTACGGCATGTCCATGCTCTACGGCGTTACCGGTAGCCTGGATCTGGACACCATCGCCCGGACACTGCAGGGCAGCGAGGCGCCGGGCGTGATTCTTTCCTTCGGCCTGGTGTTCGTCATCATCGGGGTGGCCTTCAAGCTGGGCGCGGTGCCCTTCCACATGTGGATCCCCGACGTCTATCATGGTGCCCCGACGGCCGTGACCCTGTACCTGGGCGGGGCGCCCAAGATCGCCGCCTTCGCCATGCTGCTGCGTCTGCTGGTGGAGGGGATG
>CAZVIG010000527.1:0-1684 GCA_964627395.1 uncultured Sedimenticola sp. | reverse complement strand
GGACAACGCCGGCACCCTCGCCGGCGGCGCCGGCGGTGCCGGCAGCCGGGTCACCGCCCGCGGCACGCTGCACAACGACGGCCGTCTCACCGGCAGCGGCGCCCTCAGCCTGCAGGCGGAGGCCCTGGACAATGCCGGCCTGATCGCCGCCGGCGGGGCCCTGGACCTCACCGCCGGGGCGCTCACCAACCGCCAGACCCTGTTCGCCGGCGGCGACATGAACCTCACCATCGACCATCGCCTGGACAACCGGCCGGGCGCCGAGCTGTTCACCGCCGCGGCCCTGCGCATCGACGCCGCCGAGCTGCGCAACGAGCAGGCGCACATCGAGGCCCTGGGCGATCTCCGCCTCCGCGCTGGCCGCCTCGACAACCTCGGCGGCGCGCCGGTGATCCAGGGCAGCGACCAGGCCAGCCCGGAGCGCATCGTCGGCGGCGTGCGGCTCTCCAGCGAAAGCCACACCATCGACTGCGGATACCACTGCCGCGACGTGGTCACCACCACCGTCGACACCATGCAGCGCAGCGACCCCGGCCGTCCCGCCACCCTCGACGCCGGCGGCGACATGGATCTGGACGCGGCCGTCATCCGCAACGAGTTCTCCCGCATCAGCGCCGGCGGCGACATCCGCCTCGCCGCCCAGGTGCTGGACAACGCCCCCATCGACC
Organism: uncultured Sedimenticola sp.; assembly: GCA_964627395.1. Classification (GTDB taxonomy): domain Bacteria; phylum Pseudomonadota; class Gammaproteobacteria; order Chromatiales; family Chromatiaceae; genus MONJU. The sequence goes on along the minus strand of CAZVIG010000527.1, from coordinate 1,016 downwards.
TGATCGCGGTGACCACCCGCACCGTGGACCAGTACCGCAATCAGCGCTACTGCCGGGGATTCAGCATCTTCGGCGCCTGCATCGGCGGGCACGGCAACCGCGAGGTCTATGTCGGCACCCAGACCACCACCACCCGCGAGGTACGCGATACCCTGGCCGCCACCATCCAGGCGGGCGGCGACATCCTGGGCCACCCCGGCAACCTGAGCAACGGCAACATCCGCGGCCGCCAGAACCTGCCCCCGCCCGGCGGCCGCACCGAAGACACCGCCCCGCCCGCGCTGGATACGGTGCTCGGCGCCATCGTCCTGCCGCAAGGTGGCCAGGGCCTGTTCGTGCGCGCCCCCGACCCGGCCAGCCACTACCTGGTGGTGACCAACCCGGCGCTCACCCGGTTCGACGACTTCATCGGCAGCGACTACCTGCTCGAGCGCCTGGGCTACCGCCCCGAGGCCAACCTCAAGCGCCTAGGCGACGCCTTCTACGAGACCCGCCTGGTGCGCCAGCAGCTCCAGGCCCTGGCCGGACGGCGCTTCCTTTCGCCGGACCTCACCCGCGACCGCGACCAGTACCAGCGCCTGATGGACGCCGCCCTGGCTCAGCACCGGGCGCTGAACCTGGTGCCGGGCGTGGCCCTGACCCCGGCGCAGATCGCCGCGCTGAACGCCGACATCGTCTGGCTGGTGGAACGGCGCGTCGAAGGCCAGCGGGTGCTGGTGCCCCGGGTCTACCTGGCCGACCCGGCCCACTACCGGGTCGAAGGCGGCCGCATCCTCGCCGGGCGCGACATCGACCTGGCGGTCCCCACCCTGGACAACCGCGGCCGGATCGCCGCCGCCGGCGACCTGGGCATCCAGGGCGAGACCCTGGTCAACCGCGGCGGCACCCTCGACGCCGGACAACGGCTGCGCCTCGAGGCCCGCGGCGACATCGACAACGTCTCCGGGCGCATCCAGGGGCGCCGCGTGAGCCTCAGCGCCGGAGGCGGCATCCGCCACCGGCGCTACACCGAGACC
>CAZVIG010000526.1:0-1687 GCA_964627395.1 uncultured Sedimenticola sp. | reverse complement strand
AAAAACGCCTTTTTTCGACGGCCTGCCAGGGCGGTCGCCGATAGGCGACGCCCCGCCCCCGGACGGCCCCGGATTCTGGACTACACTCTGTAGGCGGACGCCGTTCCGCGTCCCGTCCCGGAACCGGAAGGGGGTGGTGCATGTCGCCATTGCAGCCTGCTGAGGAGTTCGCCCGGGTGGCCCGGGAATACTGCCGTTTCATCGAATCCTTCACCGCCTCGCCGGAGGCGGACTCCGGCGCCTTTCTGGCGGAGGCGGCGCGCCTGCTGCCCCGCCTGCACGTGGCCGCGGAGGCGCTGTCCGACACCGAGGCGGCGGACGACCTGCTCGCCGGTATCGACCCCGAGCGGCGCTTCGCCCTGTTCTCGCGTCTGCGCGAGGCCCTGGGCGAGCTGGACAGCTACTGGACCGAGTTCGACGTGGGGCGCGACTGGCAGGAACAGAGCGGCAGCCTGGCCGACGACCTGGCCGACATCTACTGGGAGCTGAAGGCGGGCCTGGACCGCCTGGAGCACGAGCGCACGCCGCTCTCCATCCTGCGCTGCTGGGGCGCCGGCTATCGTCTGCACTGGGGGCAGCACCTGGTGGACGCGGAGCGCCATCTGTACGGACTGCGCGCCCGGCGTCTGCTGTAGCCGTGCGGCGATGCCCGACGAGATATACGGTTTCTGGGGCCGCTTCGGTGCTACAATCCGCTGATCCAGCACTATCGACGAGGTAATTGCGACATGAGCGCAGCGGCACTGACCGATTCCGAACTGAGCCTGACGCCCCCCGCGCAGGGCAAGATGGCCGAGCTTCTGGGCCAGGTGGAAGACAACATCGAGGGCATCCGGGTGTTCGCCACCCCCGGCGGCTGCAGCGGGGTCAGCTTCGGCATGACCTTCACCGACCAGCTCAACGAAGACGACCGGGTGCGCGAGTACGACGGGGTCAAGGTGATCGTCGATCCCGCTACCCTGGAGCACATCCGCGGCGTGGAGATCGACTTCGTGGGCGAGGGCCCCGAGGCCCGTTTCGTGTTCAACAACCTTCAGCCCACCGGCGGCGGTTGCGGCACCTGCGGCTCCCAGGGCGGCTGCTCCTGAGGTCGTATTCGTTATTACATGCCCCTGAAAGAACCGCCTTCGGGCGGTTTTTTCATGGACGGGCATCAGCCCCCCCGCTGAACGAGGCTCCTCCAGACCTTATGGCACCCGTTCCTCGGTGAAGGGATCGAGCACCTGCACGCCCGTCCCGGCGAAATCCCTGTGGTTTCGTGTCACCACCGTCAGGTCGTAGACCAACGCCGTTGCCGCGATCAGCTTGTCGAGGGCGTTTTCCGGATGAGGAACCCGGAGCCGCCCCCAGAGCTGGGCGATGTCCGGATCGATGTCGAGAATGTTCTCCCGGTATTCGCTCAGGATGCCGGTCAGCCATGCTTCCAGGCGGACCGCCTGGCGGGTGTCGCCTCGATGGCGAATCCTCTCCACCCCCCGGCGCAGCTCGCCGACGGTGATGACGGAGATGAAGACCGGCTCATCTTCCCCGCCGACCTGCTCGAAGAAGGCCCGAACCCCCGGGTTCGCCCGCTTGTGCTTGCGGGCCTCGCTGATCACATTGGTGTCAATCAAATACACGGTCGTCGCTGTCCGCCGGGTCCTCCTCGCGCTCGAAGTCCTCGTCTTCGCCCACGTCCGGGATGGCG
>CAZVIG010000525.1:0-1687 GCA_964627395.1 uncultured Sedimenticola sp. | reverse complement strand
GTGGTCTCGCGCATCAGGCGGCGCGAGAAGTCGTCGCGGCGCATGCGCCGCATGCGGGTGAAGGGATAGCCGCCGAAGGCCTGGGTGTCCATGGTCATGCGGGTCCTGTGTCGGGTGATCGATGATGACTTCGGCCATTCTAGCAACCGGCCATCGGCGGGGTAACTGACCCAGATCGAAATCCTCGCCCGCCGCTGCAGGTACAGTGAACCCATGAAAGACACCCTGGCGTCGATGCATTCCCTGCTGAAGGCCATGGGCGGCAGCCTGCGCGACCTGGCGCCCATCGTGCTGGTCATCGGCTTTTTCCAGCTGGTGGTGCTGCGCCAGCCGATCCCCAACCTCGGCGAGATCCTGCTGGGCGCCCTGCTGGTGGTGGTCGGCCTGACGCTGTTCGTACGCGGCCTGGAACTGGGCCTGTTCCCCATCGGCGAGAGCATGGCCTTCGCGTTCGCGCGCAAGGGCAGCCTGCCCTGGCTGCTCGCCTTCGCCTTCTCGCTGGGGTTCGGCACCACGGTGGCCGAACCGGCCCTGATCGCGGTCGCGGCGGAGGCAGCCGAGGTGGCGGCCGAGGCGGGGCTGATCGGGCGCAGCTCGGGCGAGCGCGCGGCCTATGCCCTGGGGCTGCGGTACACCGTGGCCGTGTCGGTGGGCATCGCCATCCTGGTGGGCGTGCTGCGCATCGTGCGCGGCTGGCCCATCCAGTACCTGATCATCGGCGGCTACCTGGGGGTGGTGGTCATGACCGCCTTCGCCCCGCCGGAGATCGTGGGCATCGCCTATGATTCGGGAGGGGTCACCACCTCCACCATCACGGTGCCGCTGGTGGCCGCGCTGGGGGTGGGACTGGCCCAGTCCATCAAGGGCCGCAACCCCATGATCGACGGCTTCGGGCTGATCGCCTTCGCCTCGCTCACCCCCATGATGTTCGTCATGGGCTACGGGATGCTGGTGCACTGAACCATGATCGAGAAGCTGCTCACCACCCTGGTCTATACCCTCAAGGACGTGCTGCCCATCGCCGTGATCCTGTTCGGCTTCCAGTGGCTGGTGCTGCGCCGCCCCGTGCCCCGCCTGCGCCGCGTGCTGGCCGGGTTCGCCTATGTGTTGCTGGGGCTGGCCTTCTTCCTGGAGGGCCTGGAACTGGCGCTGTTTCCGCTCGGCCGCCTGATGGCCGCCCAGCTCACCGATCCCGCCTTCCTGTTCGGCGCGGAATCCGGCGGCGAGCTGCACTGGTCGGCCTTCGGCTGGGTCTATCTGTTCGCCCTGGCGATCGGCTTCTCCACCACTATCGCCGAGCCCTCGCTGCTGGCGGTGGCGTTGAAGGCCAACGAGGTCTCCGGCGGGGCGATCGGGGTCTGGGGGTTGCGCGTGGCGGTGGCGATCGGGGTGGCCATCGGCATCGCCCTGGGGGTGTTCCGTATCGTCACCGGCACGCCGCTGCACTGGTACATCATCGCCGGCTACCTGGTGGTGATCGTGCAGACCCTGTTCGCGCCGCGCGCCATCATCGCCCTGGCCTACGACTCCGGTGGCGTGACCACCTCCACCGTCACCGTGCCCCTGGTCACCGCCCTGGGGCTGGGCCTGGCGAGCGCGGTGCCGGGGCGCAGCCCGGCCCTGGACGGCTTCGGCCTGATCGCCTTCGCCAGCCTGTTTCCCATCATCTCGGTGATCGCCTATGCCC
>CAZVIG010000524.1:0-1691 GCA_964627395.1 uncultured Sedimenticola sp. | reverse complement strand
ATGTGATCCAGCATGCTGGGATGGGCGCGGCCGGTGCGGATCTTGGCCAGGTTCTCGGCCAGCGCCTCCACGCTCTTGGCCATGCGACTGGCCGCGTCCTTCTTGATGTCATCGATCATGCATCGTCTCCAGTTACCAGGGTACCGACCGGCTCGCCCCGTACCACGCGCCGCAGGGCGTCCGGCTCGTTGATGTTCATCACCCGCAGGGGCAGGCCGTTCTCCTTGCACAGCACCACCGCGGTGGCGTCCATCACGCCCAGGCCCTCGGCCAGCACCCGATCATAGCTCAGACGGGGGTAGAACTCGGCGTCCGGCACCTCGACCGGGTCGGCGGAATAGACGCCGTTGACCTTGGTGGCCTTGATCATCAGGTCGGCGCCGATCTCGATGGCGCGCAGCGCCGCCGCCGAGTCGGTGGTGAAGAAGGGGTTGCCGGTGCCGCCGGCGAGCATCACCACCCGCCCGGCCTCCAGATGCGCCACCGCCCGGTCGCGGTTGTAGTGCTCGCAGACGGTGTCGATGCGGAAGGCGGACAGGGTACGGGCCTCGATGCCCTCGCGTCCCAGCCGGTCCTGCATCGCCAGGGCGTTCATCACCGTCGCCAGCATGCCGATCTGGTCGCCGCGCACCCGGTCGAAGCCGCCGCCGGCCAGGCCTGCGCCGCGGAAGATGTTGCCGCCGCCGATCACCACCCCGATCTGCACCCCGGCGCGCACCAGGCCGGCGATGTCGCCCGCCAGACGCCCCAGGACCTGCGGGTCGATGCCGAAGTCGCCCTCGCCCATCAGGGCCTCGCCGCTGAGCTTCAGAAGGAGGCGTCTGGGTGAGGGACTGTCGGACATGCTGGTGACTCCTGGGCGGATGGGAAAGGAAAAGGACCCGCACCAGGGTGCGGGTCCGCAAGACTCACTCGCCGCGGGCGGCAGCGGCCTGGGCCATGACCTCCTCGCGGAAGTCCTCCTGCTTCTTCTCGATGCCCTCGCCCACCTCGTAACGCACGAAGTCGTTCACCTGGGCACCCTCCTTCTCCAGCAGCTTGCCGACGGTGGTGTCCGGGTCCTTGACGAAGGGCTGGCCCTTGAGGGTGATCTCGCTCAGATACTTGCGCATCCGGCCCTCGACCATCTTCTCGATGATGTTCTCGGGCTTGCCGCTCTCCTTGGCCTGGGCCTCCACGATCTCGCGCTCCTTGGCGAGCATCTCGGCGGGCACGTCGGCCTCGTCCACGCACACCGGGTTGCTGGCGGCGACGTGCATCGCGATGTCGCGGCCCAGCCCGGCGTCGCCGTCGATGTCCACCACCACGCCGATGCGCGCGCCGTGGGAATAGGTGGCCAGGGTGCCCTTGGCCTGGATGCGGGCGAAGCGGCGCACCGTCATGTTCTCGCCGATCTTGGCCACCAGGGCCTGGCGCGCCTCCTCGATGGTGGTGTCCTCGCCCTCGTGCAGGGGCAGGGCCATCAGGGCCTCCACGTCGGCCACGTCGCTGCCCAGCACGCGCTCGCCGACCGCGTCGGCGAAGGACTTGAAGTTGTCGTCCTTGGCCACGAAGTCGGTCTCGCAGTTGACCTCCACGATCGCCGCCGACTTGTTGTCGGGGGTGGTCTTGATCACGATCACGCCCTCGGCGGCGGTGCGGCCGGCCTTCTTGGCGGCCTTGGCCTGGCCCGACTTGCGCATGTTCTCGAT
>CAZVIG010000523.1:0-1698 GCA_964627395.1 uncultured Sedimenticola sp. | reverse complement strand
CTGGCGGCTAATTTTCAGACAGAAGGCTTGATATGGCAGGCGCGAAAGAGATACGGACCAAGATCTCCTCCATCAAGAGCACGCAGAAGATCACCAGTGCCATGGAGATGGTCGCCGCGTCCAAGATGCGCAAGGCGCAGGACCGCATGGCGGCCTCCCGGCCCTATGCGGAAAAGATGCGTCAGGTGATCGGCCACGTGGCGCTGGCCAATCCCGAATACAAGCACCCCTTCATGCAGGCGCGCGAGGTGAAGCGTATCGGTTACATCATCGTCTCCTCCGACCGCGGTCTGTGCGGCGGCCTGAACACCAACCTGTTCCGCCGCCTGGTGCGCGAGATCCGCGAGGAGCGCGAGGCCGGGCGCGAGATCAGCTACTGCCTGATCGGCAACAAGGCGCTGGGCTTCTTCAAGCGTGTCGGCGGCGATGTCCGCGCCCAGGTCACCCATCTGGGCGACGCCCCCGAGCTGGAGGCCCTGATCGGCCCGGTGAAGGTGATGCTGGACGCCTACAGCGAGGGCGAGATCGACGAGATCCGCCTGGCCTACAACGAGTTCGTCAACACCATGACCCAGCAGCCGGTGACCCACACCCTGGTGCCGCTGCCCCCGGGCGAGGACGCCGAGGAACTCAAGCACCACTGGGACTACATCTACGAGCCGGACGCGCGCGAGGTGCTCGACGCCCTGCTGACCCGCTACATCGAGTCGGTGGCCTACCAGGCGGTGGTGGAGAACGGTGCCTGCGAGATGGCCGCGCGCATGGTGGCCATGAAGTCCGCCACCGACAATGCCGGCAACCTGATCGACGAGCTGCAACTGGTCTACAACAAGGCGCGCCAGGCGGCGATCACCCAGGAGATCTCCGAGATCGTCAGCGGCGCGGCCGCGGTATAACGAATTTAACTTTTTGTATTTTGCCGCCTCCCGCGGCTTGAACATTGAATAAAGAGGATCCGCACAATGAGTACGGGTAATGTGGTGGAAATCATTGGCGCCGTGGTGGACGTGAAGTTCCCGCGCGAGTCCATGCCGAAGATCTATGACGCACTGAAGATCGAATCCGAGGACCTGGTCCTCGAAGTGCAGCAGCAGCTGGGCGACGGCGTGGTGCGCAGCATCGCCATGGGATCGACCAATGGCTTGAAGCGTGGACTGGAAGTGGTCAACACCGGGGCGCCCATCAGCGTGCCCGTGGGGCAGGCCACCCTGGGCCGCATCATGGACGTGCTGGGCAACCCCGTTGACGAGGCGGGTCCGGTGGAATCCGAAGTGGTCATGCCCATACACCGCGAGGCGCCCAAGCTCGAGGACCAGGCGGCCACCACCGAGGTGCTGGAGACCGGCATCAAGGTCATCGATCTCATCATGCCCATCGCCAAGGGCGGCAAGGTCGGCCTGTTCGGCGGCGCCGGCGTGGGCAAGACCGTGACCCTGATGGAACTGATCCGCAACATCGCGGTGGAGCACTCCGGCTTCTCGGTGTTCGCGGGCGTCGGCGAGCGCACCCGCGAGGGCAACGACTTCTACCACGAGATGCAGGAAGGCGGGGTGCTGGACAAGGTGGCCCTGGTGTACGGCCAGATGAACGAGCCGCCCGGCAACCGCCTGCGCGTGGCCCTGACCGGCCTGACCATGGCGGAATACTTCCGTGACGAGGGCCGCGACGTGCTGATGTTCGTGGACAACATCTACCGCT
>CAZVIG010000522.1:0-1701 GCA_964627395.1 uncultured Sedimenticola sp. | reverse complement strand
CTGACCCTGCTGCGCCTGCAGGACGAGGCCTTCGGGGTGATCGAGATGGGCGCCAGCGCCCCCGGCGAGATCGGCGAGCTGAGCCGTATCGCCGAGCCCGAGGTGGCGGTGCTCAACAACGCCGGGCGCGCCCACCTGGAGGGCTTCGGCACTCTGGAGGGGGTGGCGCGCGCCAAGGCGGAGATCCTCGAGGGGCTGGCCCCCGGGGGCACCTTCGTGTTCAACGCCGACGACCGCTTCGCCCCGCTGTGGCGCAGGCTGGGCGAGGGGCGCCGCTGCATCGGCTTCGGCATCGCCCCCTCGGCCGAGGTGCGCAGCCCGCCCGAGAGCCTGGAGGCCGGCATCGGGCCGGAGGGCTTCCGCAGTCGCTTCGAGGTGATCCATCCCGGCGGGCGCTTCGAGCTGAACCTGCGGCTGGCCGGCGAGCACAACCGCCGCAACGCCCTGGCCGCCAGCGCCGCGGCCCTGGCGCTGGGCATCGAGGAGGCGGACATCCGCGCCGGCCTGGCGGAACTGGCGCCGGTGGCCGGGCGCCTGTGCCCTGTGCCCTCGGCGAGCGGCGCCCTGCTGCTGGACGACAGCTACAACGCCAATCCCGACTCGGTGGCGGCGGCGCTGGAGGTGCTGGCGGCGCTGCCCGGCGAGCCGCTGCTGGTGCTGGGCGATCTGGGCGAACTGGGCCCCGAACAGGCTCGGCTGCATGCCGAGCTGGGGCGGATGGCGGCACGCCGCGGCATCGCCCGCCTGCGCACCTGCGGCGAGCTGAGCCGCCATGCCGGCGAGGCGCACGGCGGCGACTGGCGTCACTTCGAGCGCCAGGAGGACCTGATCAACCATCTCGCCGACACCCTGGGGCCGGACGACTGCGTGCTGGTCAAGGGGTCCCGCTCCAGCGCCATGGACCGGGTGGTGCGCGCCCTGGCGAAGGAGGCGCTGGCATGCTGATCGAACTGGCCAACTATCTCGCGATGTTCGACAGCAGCTTCGGCGTGGTGCGCTACATCACCCTGCGCACCATCCTGGCGGTGCTCACCGCGCTGCTCATCTCCTTCATCGTGGGGCCGGGCATGATCCGGCGTCTGTCGCGCTACAAGATCGGCCAGACGGTGCGCGACGACGGCCCGCAGAGCCATCTCTCCAAGGCCGGCACCCCCACCATGGGCGGGGCCCTGATCCTGGTGGCGGTGGCGGTCTCCACCCTGCTGTGGAGCGATCTGGGCAACCGCTACGTCTGGATCGTGCTGCTCACCACCCTGGCCTTCGGCGCGGTGGGCCTGTGGGACGACTACCGCAAGCTGGTGCTGCGCGACGCCCGGGGCCTGGCCGCGCGCTGGAAGTATCTGTGGCAGTCGGTGTTCGGCCTGGGCGCCGCCTGGGCCCTGTACGCCACCGCCCAGGTGCCCGCCGAGACCCAGCTCTTTTTGCCCTTCGTCAAGGACTTCGCGCTGGATCTCGGGCCTTGGTTCATCCTGCTCGCCTATTTCGTGATCGTGGGCTCGTCGAACGCGGTCAACCTCACCGACGGCCTGGACGGCCTGGCGATCCTGCCCACGGTGCTGGTGGCCGGCGCCCTGGGGGTGTTCGCCTATGTCTCCGGTCACGCCCGCTTCGCCGAGTACCTGCTGATCCCGCATCTGCCGGGGGTGGGCGAGCTGGCGGTGTTCGCCGGCGCCCTGGTGGGGGCCGGGCTGGGCTTTCTCT
>CAZVIG010000521.1:0-1715 GCA_964627395.1 uncultured Sedimenticola sp. | reverse complement strand
ATCACCGCAGGGCCTCTGCACCTGGACCCGACCACCCATCGCGTGACCTGCGGAGACCAGCCGGTCAAGCTGGGGCCCACCGAATTCCGCCTGCTGCATTTCTTCATGACCCATCCCGACCGGGTGTTCAGCCGGGCACGCCTGCTGGACCGCGTGTGGGGTACCGACGCCTATATCGAGGAGCGCACCGTGGATGTGCACATCCGGCGCCTGCGCAAGGCCCTGGAGCCGGTCGGCGCCGCCGGACTGGTGGAGACGGTGCGCGGCGCGGGCTACCGCTTCACGCGCCCCGAATGAGTGCCTACGACGCCTGGCTGGAGGAGCTGTTGCTGCTCGTCGCCCTGCTCGGCGGCGGCCTCGTGCTGGGTTTCATGGCCGGCACCCCGCTGTACGGGCTGCTGGCGGGAATGGCGGTCTATCTCGCCTGGCATCTGTGGCAGCTCGGGCGCCTGATGCGTTGGTTGGAACAGGGCCGGCGCGAAACGCCGCCCAAGGCGATCGGCGCCTGGTTCTGGATCGGCGCCGAGGTCCAGGCGCTGCGCGAGCGCGGGCGGCGGCGCAAGCGCAAGTACCGGCGCCTGCTCAAGGGCTTCCAGGAATCCACCGACGCCCTGCCGGACGCCACCGTGGTATTGAACCGGCATGGTCGCATCGAATGGTGGAACCGGGCCGCGCGCCATACCCTGGGGCTCAGGGCGCCCCACAAGGGCAGTCCCATCCTGGCACACCTCCCCGATCCACGCTTCCATGCCTACCTCGCCGCCGGCGACTACAAGGAATCCTTGCGCATCCCCTCGCCCGTCGTACCGGGCACCGAGCTGGAGATTCGTGTCGTTCCCTACGGCAAATCGCAGCGCCTGCTGCAGGCGCGCGACATCACCCGCCTCAACCAGCTAGAGACGGTGCGCCGCGACTTCGTGGCCAACGTCTCGCATGAGCTGCGCACCCCCTTGACCGTGGTGCACGGCTACCTGGAACCCCTGGCGCAGGACGCCGATCCGGACCTCGCCCAGTGGCGACCGGTGTTCGAGCAGATGTTTCAGCAGACCACCCGCATGCAGCGCATCGTGGAAGACCTGCTGTTGCTCGCGCGCCTGGAAAACGGCGACGAGGCCGGATCGCCCGAACCGGTGGCGGTGGCACGCCTGCTGGAACAGATCCGCGAGGAGGCCCTCACCCTGAGCGGCGACAAGGCGCACCGCATCGAGCTGGAGGCCGATCCCCAACTGGCGTTGCTGGGCAACGCCCAGGAACTCTACAGCGCCTTCTCCAACCTGGTGTTCAATGCCGTGCGCTACACCCCCGCCGGGGGCGAGATACGACTCGCCTGGCACCGCACCGCCGAGAGCGCCGAGTTCAGCGTGCGCGACACCGGCATCGGCATCGCGCCGGAACACATCCCGCGCCTCACCGAACGCTTCTACCGCGTGGACGTGGGCCGCTCGCGCCAGAGCGGCGGCACCGGCCTGGGGCTGGCCATCGTCAAGCATGTGCTCAGCCGTCATCAGGGACGACTGTTCATCGAGAGCACCCCGGGCGAGGGCAGCACCTTCCGCTGCCGCTTTCCCGCCTCGCGCCTCCCGGAGGAGGATCTCAGTCCAGCATCCCCTCGCGCCGAATGAAGGCGATCACCTCTTCCAGACCGGTGCCGTCCTTGAGGTTGGTCATCACCCAGGGGCGCTCGCCGCGCATGCGCCGGGTGTCCTCGGCCATCA
>CAZVIG010000520.1:0-1718 GCA_964627395.1 uncultured Sedimenticola sp. | reverse complement strand
ACCCGAGAGCATGGCGCCCACGGTGCGGTTGGTGTTCTGGATCTCGACCTCGATCTCGACCTTCTCGCCGCGCTCCAGCGCGGGCTCGGCACGCGCGATCAGCTCGTGATCCAGCGCCTTGTCCAGGCCGTGGTCCTGGGCCTCGGAGCAGTAGAGGGTGTCGCCCTCGGCCGGCTCCGGCTTGGCCAGCAGGCGGCTGTAGTCCAGGCCGCGCGCCTTCCAGTGATCGATGCAGCGACGCATGTCCAGGCGATCCATCTGGCCGATCATCTCGTTGAAGGTGCGGAAGCCCAGCTTGCTCATCAACTGGCGCACCTCCTCGGCGACGAAGAAGAAGTAGTTGATGACGTGCTCGGGCTTGCCGCGGAAGCGCTTGCGCAGCTCCGGGTCCTGGGTGGCCACGCCCACCGGGCAGGTGTTGAGGTGGCACTTGCGCATCATGATGCAGCCCTCGGCGATCAGCGGCGCGGTGGCGAAGCCGATCTCGTCGGCGCCCAGCAGGGCCGCGATCACCACGTCGCGACCGGTGCGCATGCCGCCGTCGGCCTGTACCGCGATGCGCGAGCGCAGACGGTTGAGCACCAGGGTCTGGTGCGTCTCGGCCAGGCCGATCTCCCAGGGCGAGCCGGCGTGCTTGATGGAGGTGAGCGGGCTGGCGCCGGTGCCGCCGTCATAGCCGGCGATGGTGACGTGATCCGCATGCGCCTTGGAGACGCCCGCGGCCACGGTGCCCACACCCACCTCGGACACCAGCTTGACGCTGATGCGCGCCTTGGGGTTGACGTTCTTCAGGTCGTGGATGAGCTGCGCCAGGTCCTCGATGGAGTAGATGTCGTGGTGCGGCGGCGGCGAGATCAGGCCCACGCCCGGGGTGGAGTGACGCACCCGCGCGATCTGCTGGTTGACCTTGTGGCCGGGCAACTGGCCGCCCTCCCCGGGCTTGGCGCCCTGGGCCATCTTGATCTGGATGTCGTCGGCGTTGACCAGGTATTCGGTGGTGACGCCGAAACGCCCCGAGGCCACCTGCTTGATGGCGGAACGCTCGGGGTTGGGCGAGCCGTCGGGCAGCGGCATGAAGCGCTCCGGCTCCTCGCCGCCCTCGCCGGTGTTGGACTTGCCGCCGATGGCGTTCATGGCGCGCGCCAGGGTGGAGTGCGCCTCGTAGGAGATGGAGCCGAAGGACATGGCCCCGGTGGCGAAGCGCTTGACGATCTCGGAGGCCGGCTCGACCTCCTCCAGCGGCACCGGCTCGTCGGCGAACTTGAATTCCATCAGCCCGCGCAGGGTGAGCAGACGCTCGTTCTGCTCGTTGATCAGGCGCGAGTATTCCTCGTAGGTACGGGCGTCGTTGCCCCGCACCGCATGCTGCAGCTTGGCGATGGTCTCCGGCGTCCAGACGTGATCCTCGCCGCGGATGCGGTAGGCGTAGTCGCCGCCCACGTCCAGATGCCGACGGTAGATCAGGGCGTCGCTGTAGGCGGTGCGGTGCCAGCGCACCGCCTCGGCCGCCACCTCCTTCAGACCGATGCCCTCGATGGTGGTGGCGGTGCCGGTGAAGTACTTGTCCACGAATTCGCTGGACAGGCCCACCGCGTCGAAGATCTGGGCGCCGCAGTAGGACTGGTAGGTGGAGATGCCCATCTTGGACATCACCTTGAACAGCCCCTTGCCCACCGCCTTGATGTAGCGCGCGCAGGCCTCCTCGTAGTCGGGCGCGC
>CAZVIG010000519.1:0-1727 GCA_964627395.1 uncultured Sedimenticola sp. | reverse complement strand
TTTCCTGGACCAGCTCGAGTCCACCGCCGCGGGGGAGACTGCGCCGGCGGCCGATAGCGAGCCGGCGGTGTGCCGCCCCGATGCCGATCCCGCCACATTGACGCCGCAGCAGGTGGTGGCCCCGCCCTGCGCGGCGCCGGACGGTGGGCCCCTGCCGCAGACGGCACCCGAAACGTCGCAGCCGGAGGACAGGATTCCGCACGACGCCGGCACGACCCATCCGGGGCTTGCCGCGCTCGCCGGCCTGGCCGCTCTCGGCACCGTCGCGCCGGGGGGAGGCTGGCGCGAGCGCGCCGGTCATGCTCTGGAACGCCTGCGTGCGAGCCGGGTGCGACGCTGGCAGGACGGGCGCCTGCGCTGAACCGGCTCACCAACGAAAGAGGACACCGACCCGATGACCGACCGCAACGACGAAGCCACCGACGAGAAGACGAACCACCGCACCACGCCCCGCGTGGTCTGGGACGACCGGCAGATGAACACCTCCTATGCGAACGTCTGCAACGTCTCCAGCAGCCGCGAGGAGGTGACCCTGCTGTTCGGCACCAATCAGACCTGGCATACGGGCCAGAAGCAGGTGACCATCCGCCTCAGCGACCGCATCATCCTCAATCCCTTCGCCGCCAAGCGGCTCTCCCTGCTGTTGCAGCAGGTGGTGGACGAATACGAGTCGCGTTTCGGCGCCCTGGACCTGAGCGGCGGCGGGGATCAGCCGGAGGCCCGGTGACGGGGAGCTGAATGGCGGACGCGGACCACATCGCCCGGCAGCCGGCCGCGACCGCCCCGGGAAGCGACCTGCAGGCATGGTTGGAGGCCGAGTGCGCCCAGCTCGGCGAGGTGGAGCTGGCCCTGCTGCTGCGACGCGGCCCGGATGGCGAATGGGAGCCCGAGGCGCTGTTGCCGCTCGCCGAATCCACCATCGAGCGGGCCACCGCGCTGCTGCGCCTCGCCGGGCGCAGCCTGGCCGAGGCCTGTCCGCTGGCGGAACCGGAGCGGGGGCTGCTGTGCTTCCCGCTGGGCGATCTCGCTGGAGAGCAGTGGGTGTTCGCGGCCCGCCTGAAGGTGCGCCGGGAATCTCATTTCGCGGCCTGCCTGCGGCGCCTGGAACTGAGCACCGCCGGCGTGCGTGCGCGACGCCTGGAGCGACTGCTGGAACAGGCGCTGCAGGGACGTCGGCGGCTGTTTCTGGCGCACCGCCTGCTGGCGGTGGTGGCCGAGCAGGAGGACTACCAGGCCGCCGCCCAGGCCCTGGTGAACGAACTGGGCGCGGCGCTGCAGGCGGATCGCGTCTCCCTGGGGCGGGCGCGCGACGGCCGCGTGAGCGTGGTGGCCATCTCCAACAGCGCCGACGTGCGCCGGCGCCAGTCGCAGGTGGAGCAGCTTCGTCTGGCAATGCAGGAGGCGCTGGAACAGGGCCGCGCCCTGAGCGCCCCGCCCCTGGACGAATCCGCGGCGGATGCCCTGTACCGCGAACAGCAGGCCCTTGCCGAGATGGTGGGCGGGATTCAGGTGTTGAGCTTCCCCCTGCGTGCCGGCGATACCAGTACCGAGGTGTTGTGCGTGGAGCGTCCCCTGAATCCCCCCTTGGAGCGGGATCAGGTGCACTTCGCCGAGGCCGTCTGCAGCCTGGCGGCCCCGGTGCTGCAAGACAAGGCGCGGGTGGCGCGCCCCTTGCCGGCCCTGCTGAAGGAGCGCGCCGGGGAACAACTGCGCCGGTTGCTCGGCGC
>CAZVIG010000518.1:0-1731 GCA_964627395.1 uncultured Sedimenticola sp. | reverse complement strand
CGACCAGGTGATGCCGCCCACCATCAACCTCGACAACCCCGACGAGGAATGCGACCTGGACTATGTGCCGCATACCGCGCGCGAGGCGAAGATCGAGGTCGCCCTCTCCAACTCCTTCGGCTTCGGGGGAACCAACGGCACCCTGGTGTTCCGCCGCTTCGACGGCTGACCGCACGGAGACGCATGTCGCCCAGCACCCCGCCGGATGCCGCAGCGGACGCCTCCCGGGCATCGCGGGTCGAGGTGCTGCACGACGGCGTGCCGGCGGCCGCCTGCCTCGATGATCGCGCCTGCCAGTTCGGCGACGGCCTGTTCGAGACCCTGGCGGTGATCGACGGCCAGCCCTGTCTCTGGCAGCGTCATCTGGACCGCCTGAGCCTCGGCTGCGAGCGTCTGCGACTGCCACCGCCCGATCCCGATATGCTGCTCGCCGAGGCACGCCGGCTGTGTGCGGGTCGCCGTCGTGCGGTGCTCAAGATCGTCCTGGGGGCGGGGCCGGGCGGTCGCGGCTACGCCCGGCCGCAGCGCCCGCGGCCCAGCCGCTGGCTGCGCTGCAGCGACTGGCCGGACGACGACACCACGCCGCTGCGCCTGGTCACCTGCGAGCTGCGTCTCGCCGCCCAGCCGCGCCTGGCCGGCATCAAGCACCTCAACCGCCTGGAACAGGTGCTGGCGCGGGCCGAGCTGCCGGAAGACGCCGACGAGGGCCTGCTCCTGGACCGCAACGGCGCGGTGGTGGAGGCGATCGCCGCCAACCTGCTGGTGCGCCTGGACGGTCGCTGGCTGACCCCGCCGATCCGCGACTGCGGGGTGGACGGCACGGTGCGTCGTCATCTGCTGGAGGCCGGTCCTGCGGTGGGCCTGACGGTGGAGGAGGCGCCGCTGCAGCCGGAGATGCTGCGTCGCGCCGAGGCGCTCTATCTCACCAGCGCCCTGCTGGGGATACGGCCGGTGGCCGGGCTCGACGATCATCGGTATCCGGATCCGCAACGCCCACCGCCGCTGGAGCGGCTGCACCGTGCCTGTTTCACCTTCGAGGGGAGGTCCTGATGCAACGCCTGATCGGCATCCTGGTACTGGTGGCCGCCCTCACCGCGGGGTGGTACTGGATGGACTACCAGAATTTCCTGCGCACCCCGCTGACGGTGCCGGCGGAGGGGCTGGTGGTGCAGGTGGAGCGGGGCAGCAATCTGCGCCGCCTGGCGCGCCGTCTGCAGCAGCAGGGGGTGCTGCGCAGCGCCGATCTGCTCTACTGGCATGCCCGCTGGCACGAGCTGGCGAACCGCATCCGCGCCGGCGAGTACCGGGTGCCGCCCGGCACCACCCCGGACGGGCTGCTGCGCATCCTGGTCTCCGGCCGTACCGTGGAGTATCCCCTCACCCTGGTGGAGGGCTGGACCTTCCGTCAGGTAAGGGCGGCGCTGGCACGCGACCCGGTGCTGGAAAAGACGCTCGAAGGCAAGTCGGACGCCGAGGTGATGGCCCTGCTCGGTCATCCGGATGAACACCCGGAGGGGCGTTTCTTCCCCGACACCTACCGCTTCCCGCGCGGCACCACCGACCTGGATCTGCTGCGCCGCGCCTATCGCCGGATGCAGCAGGTGCTGGCCGAGGAATGGGCGCAACGCTCCCCGGACATTGCGGTGAAGACGCCCTACGAGGCGCTGATCCTGGCCTCCATCGTGGAGAAGGAGACCGGGGTCGCCGAGGAGCGGCCGCTGATCGCCGGCG
>CAZVIG010000517.1:0-1735 GCA_964627395.1 uncultured Sedimenticola sp. | reverse complement strand
GCCGGATAAGGATGCAGGCGCCGCCCCCGGGGCGGTTGCGGGCCAGCAGCATGCCGCCGTGTTCCTCGACGATCTTCTTCACGATGGCGAGCCCCAGGCCGGAGCCGCGGGGCTTGCTGGTCACGTAGGGTTCGAACAGCTGGGAGAGCATCTCCTCGGGAATGCCGGGGCCGGTGTCCTCCACCTTCAGCTCCAGATAACGGCAGGCGTGTTCCTCGGCGCAGCGGGTGGTGATGTGGATCTCGCCCTCGCCGTAGTCCATCGCCTCGAGGGCGTTCTTCAGCAGGTTGGTGAGCAGCTGGCGCAGGCGGCCCACGTCGGCCTCCACCGGCGGGGCCGTGTCGTCCAGGTGCAGACGGATGCGGGTTTGCATGTCACCGCCGCGATAGAGCTCGCGCACCTCGCGGATCAGGGCGTTGAGATCCACTTCCTCCAGCTTCAGCGCCGGCATGCGCGCGTAGTCGGAGAAGGCCTTGACCATGCCCTTGAGGGTTTCCACCTGCTGCACGATGGTGTGGGTGGCGCGGTCCAGCACGTCGGCGTCGCCGGGCGCCATCTTGTGCAGGTACTTGTGGCGCAGGCGTTCGGCGGAGAGCTGGATGGGGGTGAGCGGATTCTTGATCTCGTGGGCAAGGCGCCGGGCCACCTCGCCCCAGGCGGCATCGCGCTGGGCCTGGATGAGGGCGGTGATGTCGTCGAACACGATCACGTGGCCGGCACCATCGGGCAGGGCGGTGATGCGGCACATCAGCACCTGCCGGCCGCCGGCGCCGAACAGGGTGATTTCCTCCTGCCAGTCGGCGAAGGGTTCCTGCAGGGCTTCCTCGAGGCTCTCGATCAGTGGCTGCAGGCGGCCATGGTTCCCGGCCAGCGCGGCCAGCGGCTCGCCGGCATGGCGATCCAGATCGAGGTTGAGGATGTGGCCGGCGGCGCGGTTGGCGGTGCGCAGCCGGTGTTCGGCATCGAGCGTGATCACGCCCGAGGACAGGTTGGCCAGCACTGTTTCCAGATAGGCGTGCTGGGCCTCGGCGCGCTGCTGGCTGTCGCGGGCCTCGTTGCGGGCCATGGCGATGCGGTGGGTCATCTCGTTGAAGGAGCGCACCAGGAAGCCCAGCTCGTCCCGGCCCGGCAGGGGCAGGCGCTTTTCGTAGTCGCCGGCGGCCACCGCCCGGGTGCCTTCCACCAGCGCCGAGATGGGCGCCACCAGGCGGCGGGCGGCGAAGAAGGCCGCCCAGATGGCCATCAGGATCGACAGCAGCAGCACCAGCGACAGGGTGAGGATGAAACTGTACTTGAGCGGCACCCGCAGGTAGGCCACCTCCCGGTAACGGCCGAAGGCCGACTGCACCGAGGTGGCCAGTTCGTTGATCCGTTCCGGTACCGGATACAGCGCCTGCAGAATGCGGGGCGGGTTCTCGGGCGCGCCGGCGGGCACCGGCACCGCCACGCGAATGAACAGGCCGGCCTCGTGCAGGGGGACCAGTTCCACGTCGGTCTTGCCCTGGCGCACCAGCATCTGACTGAGGCTGTCCAGACGCATGGGCAACAGGCGTTCGGCCTCGCCGGAACTGGCGGCGAGGATGTCGCCCTTGAGGGAGAACAGGGTCAGCTCGTAGGCTTCGCTGCGGGAGCGCAGATCGTTGAGGATCAGGGCGGCCATCTCGCCGTCCACGTCGCGCAGCGAGCGGGCCATGGCCTGGGTATCGCGCAGCAGATCGTTCATGCGCAGGCCGAG
>CAZVIG010000516.1:0-1735 GCA_964627395.1 uncultured Sedimenticola sp. | reverse complement strand
ACCCCTGGACCCTGCGCCTGCCCGGCGTCCGCCTGGGCCCGGACCGCGGACGCCGCCATCGTGAACGCTGCCTGAAGGCGCTGGCGCTGTACGGCCTGCCGGAGTCGCCGCCATGAGGCTGCTCGATCCCCTCGCCGAGCGCCCGGTGCCGAGCTCGCTGCTCACCCTGGCGGCGCTGACCCTGGCCGGCATCGCCCTGCCCCACGCACAGAACCTGGACCCGCTGCTGCTGGGCTTCTTCGGCCTGGCGTTGGCCTGGCGCCTGCTGGGCAACCGCCACCCGGACCTGCTGCCGGGCCGCAGCCTGCTCGGCTTGGGGATACTGGCGGGCCTGGTGCTGGTGATGCTGCGGGTGCCGCTGAACGACGGCCTGCTCGCCGGCACCGCCCTGCTGCTGGTGATGCTGGGACTGAAGCTGCTGGAGATCCGCTCGCGCCGCGACGTGCAGGTCGCCCTGCTGCTGGGGCATTTTCTTATCCTCACCCAGTTGCTGTTCCAGCCGGACCTCTGGCTGACCCTCTATCTGCTGGCGCTCGCCGCCCTGCTGCTGGGCCTGCAGGCGGGACTCGCGCGGGCGCGCTTCCGCCCCGCGCAACTGCCGGCCGACGGTTTCCGGCTGCTGGGCATGGCGCTGCCGGTGGCGGTGCTGCTGTTCCTGTTCTTCCCGCGTCTGGACGGCCCCCTGTGGCAGGTCCCGCACACCGACAGCCGCGGCTATGGGGGCATCGACGGCGAGCTGAGCATGGGCAGCATCGGCCAGCTGATCCGCTCCGGCGCCACCGCCTTCCGGGTGCGCTTCCTGGGCCCCGCGCCGCCCCGCGACCGGCTCTACTGGCGCGGCCCGGTGCTGTGGCGCTTCGACGGCCGCCGCTGGCGCGAGGACGATCCGGGCGGACCCGCACCGCCGCCGGTGGAGGGCGATCCGGACTCGCTGGTCGCCTACGAGCTGACCCTGGAGCCGAGCGGCCGCCCCTGGGTGTTCGCCCTGGACATGCCGCTGGACACCGACGGACTGCGCCAGGGCAGCGACGCCAGCCTGCAGGCGCCCCGGCCGCTGATGGAACGTCACCTGTTCCACCTCGACGCGCTGCTGCGCTACCGGCTGGCCACCCTCACCCCGGCGCAACGCCGTGCCGCATTGCAACTGCCTGCCCGGGTGGATCCGCGGGTGCGCGAACTGGCGCGCGGCTGGCGGCGTGCTCATCCCGACGACGATGCGGCGGTGGTGCAGGCGGCGCTGGACCATTTCCGCGAGCAGCCCTTCGTCTACACCCTCACCCCCGGCACCGCGCGCGGCGATCCGGTGGCCCATTTCCTGTTCGAGACGCGACGCGGCTTCTGCGAGCACTACGCCGGCAGCATGGCGCTGCTGATGCGCATCGCCGGCATCCCGGCGCGGGTGGTGCTGGGCTACCAGGGCGGCGAGCCCAACCCCCTGGCGGAGCACTGGGTGATCCGCCAGTCCGACGCCCACGCCTGGGTGGAGGTCTGGCTGCCGGAGCGCGGCTGGGTGCGGGTGGACCCCACCGCGGCGGTGGCCCCGGAGCGTATCGAGCTGGGCATCGACCCGGCGCGCAGCGCCGAGGGGCGCGGTCTCGCCTTCGGGCATCGGGTGAACGGCTGGCTGGGACGCACCCTGCGCCAGGCGCGTTGGCTGATGGATGCCCTGGACCAGCGTTGGTACCGCTGGGTGGTGAGCTTCGACAGCGACCGTCAGCAGGGGCTGTTGCAGCGC
>CAZVIG010000515.1:0-1735 GCA_964627395.1 uncultured Sedimenticola sp. | reverse complement strand
CGCCGGCCTCGATCACCTCGCGGTTGCCGTAGCCGGCCTCGCGCGCCGCGGCGCGGACGGCGTCGCAGGCCTCGCCTAGTTGCAAGGGCTCGTCGCCGCTGACCAGATAGACCGGCAGCAGCGTCCCTTGCAGATGCTCGCCGAGCTGTTCCGCCCGCAGGCGCATCCTCAGAGGCGGGCGGCGAGCCGCCGCACCAGGCGGCGCGCCAGTTCCTCGCGCATCCGCTGGCGCAGTTCGTACTCCTCGCGCGAGCGGGCCAGGACCTGGTCCGCGGGCTTGTAGAGGGTGCGGATCACGCGGATCAGTTGCGGTGCCATCAGCTCGCCCTGGCCGGGACGGCGCAGGGAGAAGCGCAGGGACTCGGCCAGCTCGTACTCGGCGGCGCGGTTGCGCGCGTCCAGGCTGAGCACCCGCGAGTCGCTGCGCGGGTCGCCGATGCGCAGCACCGCCGCGGCCTGGGCGGGATCGTCGGTGAGGGCGACGCCGGCGGTCTCCAGCTCGTGGCGCAGCGCCAGCCCGAGGTCGGAATAGGGCGCGATGCCGGCGATCTGCAGGGGCTGCGGCAGACCGTCCAGCCGCACCGCCTGGCCGCGCGGCTGGAAGCCGCAGCCGGCGAGCAGCATGAGGACCAGGAGTACGGTGAGGCGACGGGCGGCGGCGTTCATGGGCTCTCTTCCGGCTAGTTGGCGACGATGTTGACCAGGCGCCCCGGGACCACGATCACCTTGCGGATCGTCTTGCCCTCGATGAAGCGCTGCACGTTGGGGTTGGCCTGGGCGGCGGCCTCGATGGCGGCCTGGTCGGCGTCGGCCGGCACTTCCACCTTGCCGCGCACCTTGCCGTTGACCTGCACCACCAGCTCGATGGTGTCGGCGGCCAGGGCCTGCTCGTCCACCTGCGGCCAGCCCGCTTCCAGGACCTCCTCGCCATAGCCCAGCTCGCGCCACAGGTGATGGGTGATGTGCGGCGCGATGGGGGCGAGCAGGCGCAGGATGATGCCCAGGCCCTCGCGCAGCAGGCCGGTGGCCGGCGGGCTGTCGTCGAGCTTGTTGAGCACGTTGACCATGCTCATGCAGGCCGAGACCACGGTGTTGAACTGGTGGCGCTGGTAGTCGAACAGGGCCTTCTTGAGCAGGCGATGGATCTCGCGGCGTGCCTCGGCCTGGGATTCGGCGGGCGCGGCGCCCTCGCCAGCAGCGGCCAGGCGCTGGGCCAGGGCCCACAGCCGCTTGAGGAAGCGGTGGGCGCCCTCGACCCCTTCGTCGGACCATTCCAGGGACTGCTCCGGCGGGGCGGTGAACATGGTGTAGAGGCGCACCGTGTCGGCGCCGTAGCGGTCGATCAGGGCCTGGGGGTCCACGCCGTTGTTCTTCGACTTGGACATCTTCTCCACCCCGCCCGGGGTCACCGGCTGGCCGTCGCTTTTCAGGATGGCGCGCACCGTGCGGCCGCGCTCGTCGCGCTCCACCTCCACGTCTGCGGGGTTGAACCACTCGCGCGAGCCGTCGGGCTGCTCGCGGTAGTAGGTCTCGGCCACCACCATGCCCTGGGTGAGCAGGCGGGTGAAGGGCTCGTCGTTCTCGATCAGCCCCTCGTCGCGCATCAGCTTGTTGAAGAAGCGCGCATACAACAGGTGCAGGATGGCGTGCTCGATGCCGCCGATGTACTGGTCCACCGGGAGCCAGTATTTGGCGCGCTCGTCGAGCATCGCCTGGTCGTTGTCGGCGCAGCAGT
>CAZVIG010000514.1:0-1751 GCA_964627395.1 uncultured Sedimenticola sp. | reverse complement strand
ATTCACGGATTTTTATGTCAGGATACAAATAACCCTTCTGTTGATCTGGGTTAAGCGGCTGGCGGCGCAGGTCGGAGCGATTAACCCCGCAGCCCCTGCCTTGTTCCGGCGCGGACGATCGGCCAGGATGGCCGCATGAGCCGCCCATCCCCCCTCGATCGCGACGAGATCCTGGCCCGTCTGGACCGCTGGCTGGAGGTGGAATTCACCTTCATCCACACCGCCGAGCTGGCCGACGCCCTGGCCGCCCTGGGCGCGGACGAGCAGCATTTCCTGCTCGACTGGACCCGCCGCGTCGCCGCCACCAGCACCAACCTGGCGTTCGAGTTCGCGCAGCGCGCCCTGGGCATGCTGGGCGAGGTGGAGCCGGAGGTGATCGCCGCCTGGTGTCTGCATGCCATGGACAGCTACGACCGTTCCGGCCTGGCCGCCGCCATGGGGGTGATCCGCGACCTGGAGGGCTTTCTGGTACTGGGTCACCAGCGCGCCAACGCGGCCCTGTTCGAGGACTCGGTGGGGGTGCTGGGGCATTTCGTGCAGGGCCTGGACGGGCGGCGCCTGAAGATCGAGCGCGACGAGGTGCCCTGGACCGACGGCGAGGTGATCTACCTGCCCGAGGCGATGGCCCATTTCGACAACCGCGAGGACAACTTCCAGCTCTACAAGGCGCATGTGGCCCAGCTCTGGGCCCAGACCCGGCGCGGCACCCTGAACGAGAACCTGGCTGAGCGGTTCGCCGCCTATCCCGACCCGGAGCGCGCCCAGGCGGTGTTCCACCGGCTGGAGGCGATCCGCCTCGACGCCTTCATCGCGCGCGAGCTGCCGGGCCTGGCCCGCACCATGCGGCGTCTCGGCGAGGCGCTGGGGGATGCGCCGCTGCCGGCCTCCTGGCGACCCGCTGCCGAGGCCCTGCGGGCGCGCGACGCCACCCTGGGCGACAGCCTGGCGTGGCTCGCGCGCCTCTACGAGGGCCCGCTGCCCGCGCCGCTCTGCTATCAGGGACGGCTGCGTCCCGCCGAGGCCTGGGCGGCGCGTCTGGAGCGCCTGCAGCGCGACCGCGACTGGCTGCGCCAGATGCTGCGGGTGGTCGCCGACGAGATCGCCGGCGAGCCGCGCCAGGAGCCGCCCCCGCCGTTCGAGCTGAAGGAAAAGGAAGATGCGCGCGAGGAGGATCCCTTCCCCTTCGAGATCGCCCTGCAGGACGCGCCGGTGCCGGTGCCGGAGCAGGTCACCGAACGGCTCACCTCGGTGATGCTGGATCTGGGCGAGATCCCGCCCGAGTACCTCACCCCGGCGGGCGACGGCGAATTCGACCCCTCGCTGTTCGAGGAGGAGCAGGGCGACGCCAGCGACGTCTGGTCCGGCACCTATCACGAGGAGGGCGCCTTCTTCTACAACGAGTGGGACCACGCCCGCCAGGCCTACAAGAAGGACTGGTGCGTGCTGCGCGAGATCGAGGTGGAGCCGGCCGACACCGGCTTCTACCGCGCCACCCTGGAGAAGTACGCCGGGCATGTGCGCTCGCTGCGCCGCACCTTCGAGATCCTGCGCGGCGAGGATCGGCTGCTGAAGCGCCAGACCCAGGGCGACGACATCGACATCGACGCCCTGGTGGAGGCCTGGGGCGACATCCACCAGGGGCTGGAGATGTCCGACCGCCTGTTCACCCGTCAGCACCGCGAGGAGCGCAACATCGCGGTGATGTTCATGGTGGACATGTCCGGCTCCACCCGCGGCTGGATCAACGAGGC
>CAZVIG010000513.1:0-1755 GCA_964627395.1 uncultured Sedimenticola sp. | reverse complement strand
CCGGCGGCTCCGGCTTCCGCGGCTCGCGCAAGAGCACGCCCTTCGCCGCCCAGGTCGCGGCGGATCGCTGCGGCGAGATGGCGAAGGAGTTCGGGGTCAAGAACCTGGACGTCAACGTCAAGGGGCCGGGACCGGGTCGTGAGTCGGCGGTGCGTGCCCTCAACAACGCCGGGTTCAAGATCACCAGCATCTCCGACGTGACCCCCATCCCCCACAACGGCTGTCGCCCGCCCAAGAAGCGCCGCGTGTAACTGGAGTTATAGAAGATGGCACGTTATCTCGGACCGAAATGCAAGCTGATGCGCCGCGAGGGCACCGACCTGTTCCTCAAGAGCCGCGTCCGCTCCGTCGACACCAAGTGCAACATGGAGAAGGTCCCCGGCCAGTCCGGCGACCGCCGCCGCCGCCTGTCGGACTACGGCGTGCAGCTCCGTGAGAAGCAGAAGGTGCGCCGCCTGTACTGCGTGCTGGAGCGCCAGTTCCGCAACTACTACAAGGAAGCCGACCGGGTGAAGGGGCCCACCGGCGAGAACCTGCTGCGCCTGCTGGAGTCGCGCCTGGACAACGTGGTCTATCGCATGGGCTTCGGCAGCACCCGCAACGAGGCGCGCCAACTGGTGAGCCACAAGGCGATCGAGGTCAACGGCAAGGTGGTCAACATCCCCTCCTACCGGGTCAAGCCCGAGGACGTGATCAGCGTGCGCGAGAAGGCCAAGAAGCAGGAGCGCATCAAGGCCTCCCTGGCGCTGGCCGAGCAGTACGGCTTCCCCGAGTGGGTGGAGGTCGACACCAACGCCATGAAGGGCGTGTTCAAGCGTTATCCGGACCGTGCCGAGCTGCCGGCCGAGATCAACGAGCAGCTGATCGTCGAACTGTATTCGAAGTAATCGGCACCATCCTCCCAGCGAACAGATAGAGGTCAATCCATGGCGGGTTCGGTCAACGAGTTCCTCAAGCCGCGTATCGTCAACGTGGAGACGATCAACGATCGTCACGCAAAGGTGTCCCTGGAGCCCCTGGAGCGCGGCTTCGGTCACACCCTGGGCAACGCCCTGCGCCGCATCCTGCTCTCCTCCATGCCCGGCTGCGCCGTCACCGAGGCCGAGATCGAGGGCGTGCTGCACGAGTACAGCGCCATCGAGGGCGTGCAGGAGGACGTGCTGGAGATCCTGCTCAACCTCAAGGATCTGGCGATCGTCATGGAGGACCGTGACGAGGCGATGCTGACCCTCAACGTGAAGGGGCCGGCCACCGTGACCGCCGCCGATCTGCAGCTCTCCCACGGGGTGGAGATCGCCAACCCCGACCATGTCATCGCCCACCTCACCGACAAGGGCGCGCTGAACATGAACATCAAGGTGGAGAAGGGCCGCGGCTACGAGCCCGCCTCCAACCGCGAGGGGGCCGCCGGCGAGGATCGTCCCATCGGCCGCCTGCAGCTCGACGCCTCCTACAGCCCCATCCGGCGCGTCGCTTACAGCGTGGAGGCCGCGCGGGTGGAACAGCGCACAGACCTGGACCGCCTGGTGCTGGACATCGAGACCGACGGCACCATCGATCCGGAGGACGCGGTGCGCCACTCGGCCACCATCCTGCAGGACCAGCTCAGCGCCTTCGTGAACCTCGACCAGACCACCATCGCCGAGCCCGAGGCCGCCGAGGCCGCGCCGCAGATCGATCCCATCCTGCTGCGCCCGGTGGACGACCTGGAGCTGACGGTGCGTTCCGCCAACTGCCTGAAGGCCGAGAACATCT
>CAZVIG010000512.1:0-1760 GCA_964627395.1 uncultured Sedimenticola sp. | reverse complement strand
GCGCCACGGCATCTCAATGCCTCCCCAGGGCTTGCACCGGATCCAGGCGCGCGGCACGGCGCGCCGGGAGCACGCCGAACAGCAGCCCGGTGACGAGGGCGATGGCCACCGCAGCGGGCGGCGCCCAGGCGGGCGCGGTGAGGGTGAAGGAGGGAAACAGCCGGTTCATTACCACGATGCCCAGTCCCGCCAGCAGCAGCCCCGCCGCCGCGCCGGCGGCGGCCAGCATCAGCGCCTCGGTGAGGAACAGGCGCAGCACCTGCGACTCGGAGCCGCCGAGGGCCTTGATCAGCCCGATCTCGGCCACCCGCTGGGAGACCGCCACCAGCATCACGTTCATGATCAGGATCCCGGCCACCGCCAGGCTGATGGCGGCGATGCCGCCCACGGTGAAGGTGAGGGCGCGCAGGATGCGGTCGAAGGTGGCGAGCATGGCGTCCTGGGTGATCACGGTGACGTCCTCCTCCCCCTCGTGGCGGCGGCGCAGGATCTCCAGGGCGGCGCGCCGGGCGCGCGGGATGGCGGCCTTGCCGCGCGCCTGGATCAGCACCCGGAACAGCGAGGGGTTGTCGAACAGCGCCTGTGCCGAGGCCACCGGAATCAGCGCCATGTCGCCCAGGTCCTGGCCCAGGGACTGGCCGGCCGGCTCGAGGATGCCGATCACCCGGAAGCGCCGCTCGCCGATGCGCACCCATTCGCCGAGGGCGCGGGCGTTGCCGAACAGCTCGCGCTTCAGGTCCCATCCCAGCACCACCACGTTGCGCTGCTGTTGCGGCGGGATGGCGGGCAGCGGGCGGCCGCTGGCCACCCGTATGTGGCGGATGGGGAAGAAGTCGCGGGTGCTGCCGATCACGGTCACCTCGCGGTCGCGGCTGCCGCGCGAGACCGGCGCGGTGCCCAGGCTGATGGGGGCGATGCGCGCGATGGCGGGGTGGCGCAGCAGCGCCAGGGCGTCCTCGATGGTGAGATCGCGCGGGGTCTCGCCGAACAGGGGCGGCGGGCCGCCGGTGGTCTCGTTGCGCCCCGGGAGCAGGATCAGCAGGTCGGTGCCGAGCTGGCGGAACTCGCCGATCACATAGCGGCGCGCCCCTTCCCCGAGGGCGGTGAGCAGGATCACCGAGGCGACCCCGATGCTCATCGCCAGCAGCATCAGCAGGCTGCGGGTGCGCGCCCCGGAGAGGGAGCGGGCGGCGAAGTGCAGCAGATCAGGCAGGCGCATGGTCGCGCTCGTCGCTGTGGATGTGGCCGTCCAGCATGCGCAGCCGGTGCGGGGCGCGGCGGCCGATCTGCGCGTCATGGGTGACGATCACCAGGGTGATGCCCTCATCGTTGAGCCGCTCCAGCAGGGCGATCACCTCGTTGCCCGCATGCTGGTCCAGGTTGCCGGTGGGCTCGTCCGCCAGCAGCAGGGCGGGGCGCATCACGATGGCGCGGCCGATCGCCACCCGCTGGCGCTGTCCCCCCGAGAGCTGGTCCGGACGGTGTTCGGCCCGGTCCTCCAGCCCCAGCGACTCCAGCACCTCGGCGACCCGGCGCTCGCGCTCTCCGGGTGGCACCCCGGCTAGCACCATCGGCAGGGCCACGTTCTCCGCCGCGGTCAGGCGTGGCACCAGGTGGAAGGCCTGGAACACGAAACCGATACGGTCGCGGCGCAGCGCGGCGCGTCGCTCCTCGTCCAGGGTGGTGGTCTCGATGCCCTCGAAGTGATAGCTGCCGCGGGTGGGCCGGTCCAGCAGCCCCAGGACGTTGAGCAGGGTGGA
>CAZVIG010000511.1:0-1773 GCA_964627395.1 uncultured Sedimenticola sp. | reverse complement strand
CCCGGACGCCCGCCGCTGGCGCGCCTGGCTGAACGAGGTGCAGATGCTGTTCCATGGCCTGCCGCAGAATGCCGAGCGCGAGGCCAAGGGGAAGATGCCGGTGAGCGGGCTCTGGTTCAGCGGGTCCGGGTATCTGCCGGTCGTGCCGGGGGGACGGGTACGACCCGATCCCGCGGCGCTGGAATGCCCTCTGGTCGCGGGGCTGACGGCTCGTGCCGAACGGTCCGGCGACGCCCCCCTGCAGGTGGAGCAGGCGCCCGGTCGGGCGGTGTTGGAGGCGGATTTCGATACCTGGTCGGCGGCGATGCAGGACTTCGACCGCCGCCTCGGCGAGCTGATGACCGAAGAACTGCGGCTCTACACCTGCGACGGCCGCGCCTGGCACTGGAAGCCCGCCCATCGGCGGCGCTTCTGGCGGCGGCGCAGGGCCGCTGTCCTCTCCGGAGGGAATGCCACGCGCAGGGGGAAGCAGCGTCGGGCCTGAAGGCCCTCCCACAACCGAGGATTTTTTTGATACCAGTAGAAGGGACTTCAGCCCCGACGGCCCTCCGCGGATTTAGATTGTCCCGTAGCCGCAGGCCGGGGGGCACGGATCCTCTGGCAGCTGCAGCAGACGCTCGCTACGCCAGACGCGCACGATACGAATCCTGCCTGGATCGCACCGATAGACGATACGGAAGGGAGGGTGGATCAATTCTCTCAGGAAAGGCTGCTCGAACTCGGGCACGATCCTGCCCAGTTCGGGGTGTCGCTCGAGCGCCTCGATTCGCTGGAAGATTTCGGTGACGAATCTCTCCCCGATATCGGGGACTTGCTGTGCGACATACCAGTGCCGGATCGCCTCCAGATCGGCAACCGCCGATTCCGCAAGGCTGACGATCGCTCCGCCCGGTGACATCACTCCGAGGAGGGAAGCTTCAGACGGGCTCTTGCCACTTCCAGGGACAGCTCCTTACCGGCATCGAGATCGGCGAGGCCAGCAACCACCGCGCGCATGAAATCCCGTTCCTCTTCGGAGGCTTCATAATCCGCGACCGACTGCACCACAGCCACGCCACGCCCGCGGTTGGTCAGGAGTACCGGTCGGTGTGCCTCGGTGACGTGCCGAACCACTTTGCCCGGATCGCTCTTCAGATCCGTCAATGGCACCACTTCTTCGGAAAACTCGATTCCCATCGTGCACCTCTCTTTGGTACCCCTCTCAGGCGCCGATTGTAGCACCCGACAGAAGGTGCCGAGCGGGGTGCCGATGCTCACCACCCGTATCAGTTTGTATCCTCGCCCGTCTTCTGCTACTCAGAGGGTATCGGCCCCATGGGGCTTTCATCTCGACAGACCACTGGGGGAGACATGGCTCGCACCTCGCCGATCGAGCAGGGTTGGAGAAGGCAGTTCTACCGCTGGCTGGTGCAGTACTGGGCGGGGGGTAGTTATCTGCGGTTCTTCTTCGCGGTGCTGGCGGCCGTGCTGCTGGTGGTACTGCTCTTCGCCGCGGGCTTCCGCCTGCTCGCCGGGGATGTGCCGGTGCGCGACTGCCTGGAGCGTTCCTTCGTCGCCTTCGTCACGCTGTCGGAGGTGAGCGGCCTGTGCGAGGGGCGTCCCGCCTGGGCGGACGATCTGATCGAGGGGGTGCAGTTGCTGTCGGCGCTGTTCTTCTTCGCGGCGGTGGTGGCCTGGTTCACGGCCCTGCTGGTGCGCCCGAAGCGCCTGCTCCACTTCAAGCCGGATCTGAACATCCTCCACGACGGCAAGGGTCCCGACCGCCTGGCGTGC
>CAZVIG010000510.1:0-1777 GCA_964627395.1 uncultured Sedimenticola sp. | reverse complement strand
ATCCTGAACCTGGTGGCGGTGAACATGGCGCTGGGCGGGCTGCGGCAGTTTCTGGCGCCGCACTGAGCGCGCCCGCTCAGTCGCGCATCGCCGCCTCCAGCACCTGTTCCACCCGGTCGGCGAGGATGAACTCCATCTCCTGGCGCACGTCCTCGGGCAGGTCCTCCAGGTCCTTCTCGTTCTGGCGCGGCAGGATCACCCGCTGGAAACCGAGGCGGCGCGCCCCCAGCACCTTTTCCTTGATACCGCCCACCGGCAACACCAGGCCGGTGAGGGTGATCTCACCGGTCATGGCGGTGTCCGGTCGCGCGCGCCGCCCCGACAGCAGGGAGGCGATGGCGGTGGCCATGGTGACGCCCGCCGAGGGGCCGTCCTTGGGGATGGCGCCCGCCGGCACATGGACGTGCACCGAGCCCTGGGTGTCCTCGATGCCGAGCTGCTCGCGGTGCGAGAGCACCCAGCCATAGGCGGCCTGGGCGGATTCCTTCATCACGTCGCCGAGCTGGCCGGTGAGCTTCAACCCCTCGCCGCTGGGCAGGCGGATCGCCTCGATGTAGAGGACGTCGCCGCCCACCGGGGTCCAGGCCAGGCCGGCCGCCACCCCCGGCGGCAGCTCCTTGCGCGCCTCCTCGCGCTGGTGCGGCGCCGGTCCCAGCAGCTCCGGCAGCATCTCCGGCTCGATGCGCTCCGGCACCGCCTCGCCCTCGGCCACCTTGAGCGCGATCTTGCGCGCCAGCCGCCCCAGGGTGCGTTCCAGATTGCGCACCCCCGCCTCGCGGGTGTAGTCGCGGATCACCGCCTTGAGGGTCTCGTCGGGCACCACGAACTGCTCCGGCGTGAGGCCCGCCTCCTTGCGCTGGCGGTCCACCAGGTAGCGGCGCGCGATCTCCAGCTTCTCCTCGTCGCTGTAACCGGCGAGCTGGATCACCTCCATGCGGTCCAGCAGCGGCCCCGGAATGGTGTCCAGGGTGTTGGCGGTGAGGATGAAGAAGGTGTGCGACAGGTCGAACGGCAGGTCCAGGTAGTTGTCGCGGAAGTCGGTGTTCTGGTTGGGATCGAGGATCTCCAGCAGGGCCGAGGCCGGGTCGCCGCGGAAGTCGCGCCCCAGCTTGTCCACCTCGTCCAGCATCAGCACCGGGTTGCGCACCCCGGCGCGACGCATCGCCTGGACGATGCGTCCCGGCATGGCGCCGATGTAGGTGCGCCGGTGGCCGCGCAGCTCCGACTCGTCGTGCAGGCCGCCCAGGCTGAGGCGCTCGAACTTGCGCCCCAGGGCGCGCGCGATGGACTTGCCCAACGAGGTCTTGCCCACCCCCGGCGGGCCCACGAACAGCAGGATGGGCGCCTTCGCCTCGGGATTGAGCTTGAGCACCGCGAGCTGCTCCAGGATGCGCTCCTTGATCTTGTCCAGGCCGTAGTGGTCCTCGTCGAGCACCTCGCGCGCCCGTTTGAGGTCCAGGATGTCCTCGGTCTCGCTGCTCCAGGGCAGCTCCAGGATCAGGTCCAGATAGCTGCGGATCACCTGGTAGTCGGGCGAGGAGGCGGACAGCCGCTGCATGCGGTTGAGTTCGCGCTCGGCCTCCTCGCGCACCAGCTCGGGCAGCTCCGCCTCCTCCAGGCGGCGGCGCAGCTCGTTGACCTCCTGGTCCTCGGGATTGGCCTCGCCCAGCTCCTCCTGGATGGCGCGCAGTTGCTGACGCAGGATGTGCTCGCGCTGCTGCTTCTCCATCTCGCCCTGCACCTGGCCGGCGATCTCCTGGCGCAGCTTGAGCACCTT
>CAZVIG010000509.1:0-1779 GCA_964627395.1 uncultured Sedimenticola sp. | reverse complement strand
GCCCCTCCCTCATCCCCAACCGCTATGCCATCTATTTGCATAGCCCCTTCTGCAAGACCCTGTGCAGCTTCTGCTACTACGCGGTGCTGCCGGGCAAGGGGATCGAGAAGGCCGAGACCTATGTGG
This sequence comes from uncultured Sedimenticola sp., assembly GCA_964627395.1. Lineage (GTDB taxonomy): Bacteria > Pseudomonadota > Gammaproteobacteria > Chromatiales > Chromatiaceae > MONJU. Next base: position 1,653 of record CAZVIG010000509.1, on the reverse strand, counting down.
ATCACCTGCTGCGCGAGATGGCACTCTACGCCGAGGCCCTGCGCGGCCAGCAGTGCGAATCGGTGTACTTCGGCGGCGGCACCCCCACCTGGCTCGACGATCGCCTGCTGGAACGGATCTTCGAGGCCCTGCATCGCCACTTCGACATCGACCCGCATGCCGAGATCACCATCGAGGCGGCACCGGGCACCCTGGGCGACGCCAAGCTGGCGCTGCTGCAACGGCTGGGAGTGAACCGCCTCAGCTACGGCATCCAGACCCTGGACGAGCAACTGCTGGCGGGCATGAACCGCCACTATCGGGTGCCGGAGGCGGAACGCGAGCTGACGCGCGCGGTGGAGACCATCGGCAACGTCAACGTGGACACCATGTACGGCTTCGACGGGGAGCGACCCGACACCCTGCTGCGCACCCTGGAGCGATTCACCGACCTGGGCGTGCCCTCGGTGTCGATCTACGCCCTGGACAAGCAACGCAGCCAGACCAAGAGCAAGTTCGAGCCGCCCAAGGACGCGCTTTACGAATACAAGATCCGCCAGTTCGGAGAGGCCTCTGCCTTCCTCGCCGAACGCGGCTTCGAGCCGGTGCTGCAGAACGTCTTTCTGGACCCGCGGCGCGCCTCCTACCAGCACCAACTGCGGCGCTGGGACAACCTGCCGCTGCTGGGGCTGGGGCTCAACAGCCAGGGCTATGCCCCGGCCACGCCCTATCAGAACCTCGGCAGCCTCAAGCTCTACTTCGAGGCCATAGACCAGGGCCGCCTGCCGGTCTCCACCATGGAGCGCCTGGACCGGGAACTGGACTTCTGCCGCGAGCTGACCAGCAAGCTGCGTTTCACCCAGGTGTCGCGCCACGCCCTGGAGTTCAAGTACGGGGTGGATATCGAGGCGGTGTTCGGCCCGCTGATCGACGCCCTGCAGTCGCTCGGCTATCTGGCCTATGACGGCGACCTGCTGCAGATGACGCCCAAGGCGCTCTACTACAACAACATCGTGCCCATGCTGTTTTCGCCCGACCGATTCAAGGAACAGCTCACCGCCCTGCCGGAGGAGTACATCGAGCTGTTCCCGGTGCCGGCGATCCTCACCGGCCTGGGCGCCTGCCAGGCGGCGCCCTTCCACTTCCATGACCGGCCGCAGGAGCGGCGGCTCTCGGCCGACCGGCGCCGCCTGCGCCGCCCCCCGCAACAGGAGCGCCGCAACAGCCGCGGGCGGCGTGCCACCGATAACCCGCCCGCGGCCTACGGCGGACAGGAAAGATTGACGCGGTCCACGGGGGCCGTATAATCGCGGGCCTGTCCAGAAGGGACGTAAGCGTGCCACCTGAGGCACGATGCTAAAGATTTCAGGCGCGTAGCTCAGTTGGGTGAGCTGCGGTCGCCGAAGGCGGGCAAAAGCCATTCGACATGGCTTTTGCAGCAGCGAACGCGAGGCCATGGGTGAGAGAAACCGAATGCCCAGTGGGCATTCGCAGTTCTCGAACGGCAAACCAGGAAGGTTTGCCTGGACTTGCAAGCGGAGCATGGATGCGTAGCGTAGCAAGGCCGAGCTGGACCCAACCTACAGGGACGTAAGCGTGCTTCCTGAGGCACGTCATAAACGACTTCAGGCGCGTAGCTCAGTTGGTTAGAGCACCACCTTGACATGGTGGGGG
>CAZVIG010000508.1:0-1813 GCA_964627395.1 uncultured Sedimenticola sp. | reverse complement strand
CCTCCTACGGCCATGTGCGCGACCTGGTGCCCAAGGAGGGCGCCGTCGATCCCGATCACGACTTCGCCATGAAGTACCAGGTGATCGAGCGCAACGACAAGCACGTCAAGGCAATCACCCAGAAGCTCAAGCAGGCCGACGCCCTCTACCTGGCCACCGACCCGGACCGCGAGGGCGAGGCCATCTCCTGGCATCTCTACGAACTGCTCAAGAACCGCAAGGCGCTCAAGGACAAGCCGGTGCACCGGGTGGTGTTCAACGAGATCACCAAGAAGGCGGTGCAGGACGCGGTGGCGCACCCGCGCGACCTGTCCATGGACCTGGTCAACGCCCAGCAGGCGCGCCGCGCCCTGGACTACCTGGTGGGCTTCAACCTCTCGCCCCTGCTGTGGAAGAAGGTGCGCCGCGGCCTCTCCGCGGGACGGGTGCAGAGCCCCGCGCTGCGCATGATCTGCGAGCGCGAGGAGGAGATCGAGGCCTTCGTCTCGCGCGAATACTGGACCGTGGAGGCGGACGCCCGCAAGGAGGGCCAGGCCTTCACCGCCAAGCTGACCCATTTCGGCGGCGAGAAGCTGGAGCAGTTCAGCATCGAGAACGCCGAGCGCGCCGCCGAGGTGGAGCGGGCCCTGGCCGAGGCCGCCGGCGGCAAACTGCAGGTGCTGAAGGTCGAGAAGAAGCAGCGCCGGCGCAACCCCGCCGCGCCCTTCACCACCTCCACCCTGCAGCAGGAGGCCTCGCGCAAGCTGGGCTTCACCGCGCAGCGCACCATGCGCATCGCCCAGCAGCTGTACGAGGGGGTGGACATCGGCTCGGGCGCGGTGGGCCTGATCACCTACATGCGGACCGACTCGGTGAACCTGGCGGACGAGGCGGTGGCCGAGCTGCGCGAGTTCATCACCGAGAAATACGGCAAGGACAACCTCCCGTCCAAGCCGCGCCAGTTCAAGACCAAGGCCAAGAACGCCCAGGAGGCGCACGAGGCGATCCGCCCCACCTCCATCCGCAACACCCCGGAGCAGCTCGCCAAACACCTCGACCGCGACCAGCTCCGGCTGTACACGCTGATCTGGAAGCGCACCCTCGCCTGCCAGATGATCCACGCCACCATCCACACCGTGGCCGCCGACCTGGGCGCGGGCGAGGGCAACGTCTTCCGCGCCACCGGCTCCACCGTGGCCAAGCCCGGCTTCATGCAGGTCTACATGGAAGGCCGCGACGACGCCAAGGGCGGCGACGACGAGGAGAAGATGCTGCCGCCCCTGGCCGAGGGCGAGTCGGTGGAGCTGGTCGCCATCCGCCCCGAGCAGCACTTCACCGAGCCGCCGCCGCGCTACACCGAGGCCAGCCTGGTGAAGGCGCTGGAGGAGCACGGCATCGGCCGTCCCTCCACCTATGCGTCCATCATCTCCACCCTGCAGGACCGCGAATACGTGGAGATGGACCGCAAGCGCTTCCGTCCCACCGACGTGGGCCGGGTGGTGAACAAATTCCTCACCAACTACTTCACCCAGTACGTGGACTACGACTTCACCGCGCGCCTGGAGGACGAGCTGGATGCGGTGGCGCGCGGCGAGGAGGAATGGATCCCGCTGCTGGAGAAGTTCTGGAAGCCCTTCAAGGCGCGCATCGAGGAGACCGAGAAGAACGTCAAGCGCTCCGACGTCACCCAGGAGAAGATCGACGAGAAGTGCCCCAAGTGCGGCGGCCAGCTCTCCATCCGCCTGGGCCGCAACGGCCGCTTCATCGGCTGCACCCAGTACCCGGAATGCGACTACACCCGCAACCTGGACGACGACGGCTCCGCGCCCCTGGA
>CAZVIG010000507.1:0-1825 GCA_964627395.1 uncultured Sedimenticola sp. | reverse complement strand
GCGATCCGGCATCCTGCAGGATGCCGGATCGCGCGAAGGATCTGGTACCGGGGGCGGGACTCGAACCCGCAAGCCTGTGAAGGCGGGGGATTTTGAATCCCCTGTGTCTACCAGTTTCACCACCCCGGCATGAGGCGCCCGAGTATACACCGGCGCGCACTGCGAGCGGAAAGCGGGGGGGCGCGTCCGGTGAATCCATAGGTTGCAGACGTCGCCGCACCGTAGATCGCCCCGGAGGAATACCCTTGCCGTTCCTGCCCCGGCCGCGAGGTGTACAGAGAGACCTGGGGAAGGGGAGAAAGTAACACCCCATGTTGGCCAAAGCCGCCTCGGTTTCGTCCAGCATGACTTCCCATTCAAGCGGGGGAGGGACAAGACAGAGGCTTGCTTCACGAAGGATCGGGGCGGAGGCCGGGCTCAGGTCTCCGGCGGCTGGTAGGCGATGTCGATCACCTCGAACCAGGCCTCGCCGTCGGGCAGGCGTACCCGCACCCGGTCATCCAGGCCGCGCCCGAGCAGGGCGCGGGCCATCGGCGAGTCGAGGCTGATCCAGTTGCGTCTCGGGTCGAATTCGTCGGCGCCGACGATGCGGTAGCGGCATTCCTGGCCGGCCTGGTCGCACAGCGTCACCCAGGCGCCGAAGAAGATCCGCTCGGTGTCGTCCGGCAGCCGCTCCACTACCTTCAGCTCCGGGATGCGTTTCTGTAGATAGCGGATGCGCCGGTCCAGTTCGCGCAGTTGTTTCTTGCGGTAGATGTATTCGGCGTTCTCGGAGCGGTCGCCCTCCGCCGCGGCGGCGGCGAGGTGGCGCACCACCTCGCGGCGTTTCTGCCACAGCGCCTGCTGTTCGGCCTTGAGGGTCTCGAAGCCCTCGCGGGTGATGTGCGGCGAACGGGGCATGGAGGCTCAGAACTGGCCGGTTTTGAGCAACACCAGGGTGCAGGCCTCCATCCAGGGGATGCCGGCCTCGTCCAGCGCCGCCTGCAGGGCGGCGGATTCGGTGCCGGGGTTGAAGATCACCCGCCCCGGCGCCATTGCCACCAGGTCCGGGATCTGGGGTTGCAGCCGCTCCGGGCCGACGTACAGGGTGAGGGTGTCCACTGGCCGCGGGACTTCTTCCAGCTTGTGGGCCACCGGCAGGCCCTCGATCTCGGGAAAGCGGGGGTGGATGGGGGTCACCCGGTAGCCGTGCTCCAGGAGCAGGCGGATCGCCTGGTTGGCATAGCGGGCCGGCTTGGGGCTGGCGCCCAGCACCGCGACATGATGGTCCTGAGGCCTGCGGGTCATGGCGCCGGTCTCTCGTCGCTGTGGGCCCGCCCGGAACGGGCGTGCGGCAATTTGGAATACGGCATGGGTCGGGTCCTGCTGCTGTGCCGTTCGGTCTATCGCGATCCCACCCGGGCAGCGATGCGCGCGGCGGCGGTCAGGGCATCGGCGGCCGATGCCGTCGCCCCGGCATGCGGCGAGATGGGATGCGGTTCGCTGCGCAGGATCGCCAGGGGCGGCCCCTCCGCCTCGTCTTCGGTGCCGGTCGCCTGCAGGGGTTCCTGGAGCGGCTCGGCGGGCGCCGGGGCGGCCATTTCAGGGATGGGGGCGTCCAGGGTTTCGCCGGTGTGGCGTTCCCAGCGGGAGACGATGCCGGCGAGCAGCTCCGCCAGCCCCTGGCGGTCCAGGCCGGCGATCGCCTGTTCCAGCTCGCGCAGCAGGGATGCCGGGTCGCTGCGATGACGCTGCGCCTCCTCGGCCAGCGCCAGGGCGTCGAAATGGCCGCTGAATTCGCCGGCGGCGCTCTCGGTGTTGCGGGCCACCTGGTGCAGTCGGTGCG
>CAZVIG010000506.1:0-1833 GCA_964627395.1 uncultured Sedimenticola sp. | reverse complement strand
CGGCGTCTGCGGCGCAACCTGGGCGAGATCCTCGCCACCCTGGGCGAGGCCACCGGCCAGCTCGGCCAGGTGGTGGAGCGGGTGCGCCAGTCGCAGCAGGAGGCCCTGCAGGCGGCTGCGGCGCAGCGCGACCAGACCGAGGCGGCGGCCGGCGCAGTGGGCGAGATGGGCGCCAGCACCCGCGAGATCGCCGAGGCCGCCGACCAGGCACGGCATTCGGCGGACGAGGCGAACCAGAAGGCCCGCGAGGGCCACCAGATCGTCACCCGCACCACCGAGACGGTGAACGCGGTGGCCGCCGAGGTGGCGCGTACCAGCGAGGTGATCGCCGCGGTGGACGAGAACAGCAAGAACATCGGCAGCATCCTGGATGTGATCCGCGGTATCGCCGAGCAGACCAATCTGTTGGCGCTGAATGCCGCCATCGAGGCGGCGCGCGCCGGCGAGCAGGGACGCGGCTTCGCGGTGGTGGCCGACGAGGTGCGCTCCCTGGCGAGCCGCTCCCAGGAGGCCACCGAGGAGATCCAGGCGATGATCGAACGCCTGCAGAGCGGCGCCCACGACGCGGTGCAGGTGATGGAGGAGAGCCGCACCCGCGCCTACCAGGGCGTGGAGCAGGCCACCGAGACCGGTGCCTCCCTGGCCTCCATCGAGTCCTCGATCGGCGAGATCAACGGCATGAACGCCCAGATCGCCACCGCCGCCCAGCAGCAGTCGGCGGCCGCCGGCCAGATCAGCGAGAACGTGGCGGCCATCTCGCGCGCCGCCGAGCGGATGTGCGAGGTGGTGCAGCTGAACGCCGCGGTGAGCGAGGAGATGAGCACCCTGGCCGACCGTCTGCGCGACATCGCCGGCCGTTTCCGAGTCTGAGGTCCGCCGCCTCAGCGCGCCTGGGCGCGGCGCCGGGCGGGGCGGTCCAGGCAGCGCCCCAGCCAGTCGTAGAGCGCCGGCCAGGGCTTCAGCGACAGGCGTGCCGGCTGCGCCCAGCCCAGCACGGCGGCGACATCGAGGTCGGCCACGGTGAAGCGTTCGCCGGCGAGCCAGTCGGCCCGCGCCAGCGCCCCGTCCAGCACCGCGAAGGGCTGGCGCAGGATGCCCTCGTTGCGCGCCGCCTGCTGGGGGTCGCGCCGCTCGCGCGGCAGCAGGCGGCGGTGCAGCAATACCTTCAGCAGCGGCTGTTCCACCTCGCTCATCACCCAGAAGGACCATTGCAGGGCCCGGCCCTCGTGCTCCACCCCGTCCGGCCAGAGTCCGGCCTCGGCGCCGTAGCGCCGCGCCAGGTAGAGATTGATCGCCATCGACTCCCACAGCACCAGGTCGCCGTCCACCAGGGTGGGGATGCGCCCGTTGGGGTTCAGCGCCCGGTAGCCGGGATCGTCCAGGGCCTGGTGGTCGCGGTAGTCGATGGGCTCGTGACGATATTCCAGGCCCAGCTCCTCGAGCATCCAGAGGCAGCGGAAGGCACGCGAGGCGCCGATGCCGTAGAGGGTGATCAATGGGGTGTCTCCGGGGAAGGCATTGCCGGATAATAGCAGCCATGCTCCCTGCCCCCGACACCGCCGATCCGCGCTGGCCCGACCAGTTGCGCCAGGGCCTGGACGCCCTGTCCCTGGCGCTGTCCCGGGACCAGCAGACGCGACTGCTGAACTATCTGGCGCTGCTGGCGCGCTGGAACCGGGCGTTCAATCTCACCGCGGTGCGCGATCCCGCGCAGATGGTCCCGCGGCATCTGCTCGACAGCCTCGCCATCCTGCCCTGGGTGCGCGGGCCGCGGGTGCTGGACGTGGGCACCGGCGCCGGCCTGCCGGGCATTCCGCTGGCGATCGCCCTGCC
>CAZVIG010000505.1:0-1838 GCA_964627395.1 uncultured Sedimenticola sp. | reverse complement strand
ACCCCGGCCGAGGTGGGCTGAGCCTCAACCGCCGCGGGAAGGCTCCACCTCGATGACCAGTCGTTCGCCGGCGCCCCCCAGTGGCCAGGCGACGATCCCCTGATCGTTCGCCGTCAGGGTCAGGGTCTTGCCGCCGGCGTTCAGGCGCACGCGCTGGCCGGGTTCCAGCCCCGGCAGCAGCAGTTGCTTGTCGGCCTCGCCCCGGATTCGCAGCGGTCTGCCCGGCGTGGCGCCGAACAGTACCAGATGGTTGCGGGTGGACAGCCCCCGGGCCGATGCATCCCCTGTTTCGATGGAATGCACCGTCTCGGAACGGAAGTCATCGATGTCGGGGGTGAGCACCACCAGAAACTCGTTACGCCGATGCGGCTGCGCCGGCTGCACCTCGATGCGCCAGTTTCCGGCATCGAACCAGGGCTTGAGGTTCATGCCGGCGACCATGTTCTCTCCGTTCAGGTCGCTGTCGTCGCCGTCGGACTCCACATAGAAGCGGTAGTCCGGTCCCCCCAGCAGACGCACTCGCCGCTGGCGCGGCCACAGGACGTCGATGCGCAGCCGGCCGCGCCCGTTGCTCACCCGTACCTCGCCGGCGTTCGTTTCGAGGATGCCGTTGTCCGCCTTGCCCTTGAGCACCTTCAGCCCCTCGGCCTCGGGTCGGGTGATGGTGTGCAGCAGCCATTTCGGCAGATAGTCGGGACGCACCGTGGTCACCCGGTCGAACAGGATCAACCGGTCCTCGGGTTCCAGATAGAGCAGCTCCCGTTGCACGCGCTCCACCTTGCCTCCCGATCCGCCCTCGTCGTGTTGCGGGGTGTTGTAGGCTGCGGTGAGGTCGGCGCGAATATAGCTGTAGTCGCCGGGTTCATGGTCGAAGGCGGCCACCGATCCCGCGTCGAGGTAGGGACCGGAATGCAGCTTTTCGGCCCAGTCCCGGGTGCTGGTGATGGCGCTGCCGGTGGGTAAGGTGATTCGCTGACCGCCGGCGGCGACATTCTTGTCGAAGAAGCGGTTGGGGTGCACCTTCTCGCCTGGACGCAGCACCAGCAGGCTGTTCTTGGCGACGGTGCGGATGGCGTAGTGCAGGCGGTGCTCGGAGATGAAGGGGCCATAGGTGCCGCTGTTGATCGCCAGGGGCGCGCCCTTGAACAGGGTGAAATGGCCGGCGTCGTAGTGGCCGTGATGGGTGAAGCTCTTGCCGGCGCGGAAGCTGATGAAGGTGGCGTCCCGATCCCACCCGGAGCGGATGAAGGCGAGATTGAACCAGCGCGGGCCGAACAGGGTCGCTTTCGGCAGGTAGACGCCCAGGCTCTCCAGGTCGCCGTCCTCCATGCCCGGCATGGGCGCGACCCGTGGATCGTTGAGCAGTTGGAATCCCCAGCGATAGCCCCGGTAGTAGCTTTCCCGCCCGTGCAGCTTCGCCAGATAGCGGGAATAGCCCGCCAGCAGCCGGTCGTCGGTGAGCTGCGCGACCAGGTCGATGAAGCGTCGCGTCTCGTCCTTGAGGTCCACCCGCGGGCCCTCGTCGCTGAGCGCCTCCATGCGGTCGTCCGGCCGGGTGCCATATAGGTTCCAGTAGGCGGCGCGCCGCAGCGCCTCCGCCACTTCCTTGCCCTTGCGCGCGCCCTGCAGGCCGTTGAGGTAGGCGGCGCCTGCCATCGCCAGCTTGTAGGCGCGGTTGTTGATCCAGTAGTTGTAGCCCTCGGGCCAGGCGCCGGTCAGCTCCATGGCGCGCACGGTGTCCAGGAAATGTCCCTGGGCGCGGCGCCGCAGGGCATCGTCCTCCGGCGTGCGACGGTCCATCGCCACCGCGGTGATCCAGGCCTCGGCGGCCAGGGTGG
>CAZVIG010000504.1:0-1843 GCA_964627395.1 uncultured Sedimenticola sp. | reverse complement strand
CCGCGCACGATGCGCCGCCCCAGGGTGGAGCCGATGGAGCGGGCCACCGACTTGGCCAGGGCCTCCACCACGGTTTGGCGCCGGCGGCCGCCGCCGGACTTGCGCGCGGCGGCCTTCTCCTCCTTCTCGCGGCGCTTGCGTTCCGCCTCTGCCTGCTCGGCGGCCTGGCGCTGCTTTTCGATCTCCTCGCGGCGCTTCTTGAGCAGCTCGTAGGCCGACTCGCGGTCCACCGTCTCTTCGTAGGTGCCCTTGAGCGGCGAGCGGTCACGGATTTCGGTGCGTTCCTTCTCGTCCAGCGGACCGATGCGCGAGTGCGGCGGGGCCATCAGGGTGCGTTCCACCATGCCGGGGATGCCCTTGGGGTCCAGGGTGGAGACCAGGGCCTCGCCCACCCCCAACTGGGTGATCGCCTCATAGGTATCGAAGGCGGGATTGGGGCGGAAGGTCTCGGCGGCCACCTTGACCGCCTTCTTGTCGCGCGGGGTGAAGGCGCGCAGGGCGTGCTGGATGCGGTTGCCGAGCTGTCCGATCACCTCGTCCGGCACGTCGTTGGGGTACTGGGTGATGAAGAACACGCCCACGCCCTTGGAGCGGATCAGGCGCACCACCTGGGCGATCTTCTCCAGCAGCGGCTTGGATGCGGTGGAGAACAGCAGGTGCGCCTCGTCGAAGAAGAACACCAGCTCGGGCTTGTCGGCGTCGCCGCGCTCCGGCAGCTCCTCCATCAGCTCCGAGAGCAGCCACAGCAGGAAGGTGGAGTAGATGCGTGGCGAGTGATACAGGGCGGTGGCGTCCAGCAGGCTGATCACGCCGCGACCGGAGAAGTCGCGCTGCATCAGGTGCTCGATGCGCAGCGCCGGCTCGCCGAAGAACTGCTCGCCGCCGGATTCCTCCAGCACCAGCAGGCGGCGCAGGATGGCGTTCACGCTGGCGCGCGAGATGCGCCCGTAGTCCCGCGCCAGCTCCTTGGCGTTGTCCGCCACCCAGTTGAGCATGCTGCGCAGATCCTTCAGATCGAGCAGTAGCAGCCCCTCGTCGTCGGCCACCGCGAAGGCGATGTGCAGTATGCCTTCCTGGGTCTCGTTCAGTTCCAGCAGGTTGGCGAACAGCACCGGCCCCATCTCCGAGACGGTGGTGCGCAGCGGGTGGCCCTTCTCGCCGTAAACGTCCCAGAACAGCAGCGGGTTGCCCTCGAAGCGGAAGTCGTCGATGCCGATGTACTGCAGCCGCTCGTCGATCTTGGGATGCGGCTTGCCGGGGGCCGCTACGCCGGAGAGGTCGCCCTTGATGTCGGCCGCGAACACCGGCACCCCCAGGCGCGAGAAGGACTCGGCCAGCACCTGCAGGGTCACCGTCTTGCCGGTGCCGGTGGCGCCGGTGATCAGGCCGTGGCGGTTCGCCATGGCCGCATCCAGCAGGATCTGGCGTTCGCCGTTGCCTCCCAGCAGGATGGTGTTCTCGCTCATTTTTCTCTGCTCCCTGTTGTTGCCTGGCGACGGTGGGGATGGGGTATGCTCGCGTCTTGCAACTTAAACTGTCGGCCCCCGTGACCGAAAAGAGGGACCTTACAATGAGTGAACTGGTGCAACAACTGATCGACAGCGTCGGCGTGGACCAACAGCAGGCCGAGGGCGGCCTGGGGCTGATCTTCGGTCTGGTGAAGGACAAGCTGGGCGGCGGCGACTTCTCGCAGCTCACCGAACTGGTGCCCGAGGCGGAGCAGCTCGCCGCGCAGGCGCCCGCCGGCGACAGCGGCGGCGGGCTGATGGGCATGGCGGCCTCCATGCTGGGCGGCGGCCTGGGCGACATGGCGAAGCTGGCCCAGGGCTTCTCCGGGCTGGGC
>CAZVIG010000503.1:0-1847 GCA_964627395.1 uncultured Sedimenticola sp. | reverse complement strand
GGGTAGGCGGGTGGATGACTGGCATGGAACGGCCTGTGTGCTTGCGGCCGGCGCCGCGTTCAGTTGAGCTGGATGCGTTGTCCCCAGGGGACCTTCTCTTTCCCCTTGACCAGCCAGATCACCGGATAGTTCGGCTCCCGCTCGGGGAAGCGGCCCTCGGCGTCGGTGAAATAGACCAGCAGCTCGGGGCGTACGCCCTGCTGCTCGACCCAGTCGAACACCGGGCGGAAGTCGGTGCCGCCGCCCCCGGTGAGCTGGTCGGGCAGGTCGAAATCCTCCCAGGGCTCGATCACCCAGGGGGCGCCGGGCGCGAGCTGCGAGTCGCAGGGCAGGAGGGTGATGCGGGCGCGCATCTGGCCCTTGAGGGCCGCGATCTCGGACAGGAATTCCTCGATCTCCCCGCTTTTGATGGAGCCGCTGGTGTCCACCGCCACCGCGATGTCGATCTGGGAACTCTTGAGCGAGGGCAGGATGGCCTCGCCCTCGCGCCTCGAGGGACGCATGTAGCTGAAGTCGTCGCGCGCCATGGCGGTGAGATAGCGGGCCAGCAGCATGCGCCAGGGGAGCTGGGGCTGCAGCAGGTGCTCCACCAGGCGCGCCATGCTGCCGCCCAGCTTGCCCGCCTGCTTGGCCTGCTGCGCGGCGCCGGCGAGACGCTGCTGCCACTGCACCTCCAGGGTCTCGCGCTCCTCCACGCTGAGGGGATCGGGCGCCGGCGCGCCCTGGCCCTCCTGGTCCTGGTTTTCGTCCTCGCCCTCGGATTCGCCGCCCTCGCCCTGCTGCTCCAGGGGCCGGCCGCCTTCGCCGTCGCCCTGTTCGTCCTGCTCGTCCAGGGGGCTGTCGCCGCCCGCCTCGTTGCCGTCGGACTCGCCCTCGCCATCCTCGGGACGGTGACCCTGCTGCTGGTCGGCCTGCCGGTCCTGGCGCGCCTTGCTGCCCTGCTGGCCGCCGCCGGACTGGTTGTCCTGGTCGTACATGTGCTGGTCGAGGGTCTCGGTCTCGTCGTTGTCGTCCAGCAGGGGATAGATCTCCTCCGCGGTCATGCCCAGGTATTGCGGAATGAACAGGGCATTGGGCGGCGGGGTGAGGCCGTCCTCCATCAGCAGGGGATTGATGGCGTAGTCGCAGGCGAGATCCCAGCGATGCTTGATCCGGTGCTGGCGCCGCGCGAAATGGGACAGGGCGCAGTGCAGCGCCTCGTGCGCCAGCATGAACTGGGTCTGGCTCAGGGAGAGCGAGTCGATGTACTCGGGGTTGTAGTAGAAGCGCCGCGCGTCGGTGGCGGTGGTGGGGCACCAGTCGGGGTCCGCCGCCACCATGGGCAGACGCATTACCAGGGCGCCCAGGAAAGGCTTGTCCAGAATCAGCTTGGTGCGCGCCGCGGCGAGCTTGGTCTCTATCTTCTGCAGGTCCATGGTCTCGTACCAGGGCACGCGTCCGCCGTTTCACGGGGGGTTCGAAAGCCGCCTCCCGTGGGAGCGGCTTCAGCCGCGAAGACGCGCTGCCCTTCACTCATAGAGCATCACGTCCGCGATGGCGTTCGCCCAGGTGGCGAACTGGGGTACGCCGAAGAGCTGTTCGCCGATGGCGCGATGCAGGTCGGAGACCAGCATCACGCCCATCTCGCGCTGCGGGAAGCGGCCCGCGTAATCGAGGATGTGGCCGATCACGGTGGCCGCCTCGGGCGTTTCGGCGGCGCGGATGGCGCGTCCCACCAGGGCGGCGGCCACCGCGTACTGGAGATCGATCTCCTCCGGCACCGGGACCTCCTTGCCGGCCACGATGTCGTCCAGGTCGGGCATCTTGTCCAGGCTGTTGACGAAGGCGGTCAGCTCGATGCCGGCGGC
>CAZVIG010000502.1:0-1852 GCA_964627395.1 uncultured Sedimenticola sp. | reverse complement strand
GCGCGCAAGCGCATGCTCTATCTGCGCAACAACCTGGCCCGCCAGGAGGTGCACGTGGCGCGCTACTACATCAAGCGCGGGGCCTTCGTGGCGGCCGCGATGCGCGCCAACCACGTGGTGGAGAACTATCAGCGCACCCCGGCCCTGAAGGACGCCCTGGAGGTGATGATCGAGGCCTACACCCGGCTGGGCGAGGACGACCTGGCACGCGACGCCCAGCGGGTGCTGGCGCTCAACCAGAAGAGCGGGGCCATCATCCCCGACCCACGCGATCTGGAAGAGAAAAGCTGGAGCCGCAGGCTCTGGGACTACTTCGGTCTGGACAAGAACTGAGGCGGAGGGCGACCCGCCTCTTCGCAGGCTTCGACGGTCGGGCCTGAAGACCCTCTCACAGCGACGCGTCGAATCCCGCTTCAGATCGCCTCGCGGCCGCGCTCGCCGGTACGGATGCGGATCACCTCCTCCACCGGGAAGACGAAGATCTTGCCGTCGCCGATCTTGCCGGTGCGCGCCGCCTGGGTGATGGCCTCGACGCATTCGTCCACCTTCTCCTCGGCGATCACGATCTCCAGCTTCAGCTTGGGCAGGAAGTCCACCACGTACTCGGCGCCGCGATACAGTTCGGTGTGGCCCTTCTGGCGACCGAAGCCCTTGATCTCGGTGACGGTCATGCCGGTGACGCCGATCTCCGACAGCGCCTCGCGCACGTCGTCCAGCTTGAAGGGCTTGATGATGGCCTCGATCTTTTTCATGGATTCTCCTCGTCTTTGAGTCCTCTGCGTGGAGGATAGCGCCGCGGCATCGCCCCTTACAAGCAGCCGTTGACGATGGGGTAACGCCAGTCACGGCCGTAGGCGCGGGGGGTGATCTTGATCCCCGGCGCGGCCTGCCGGCGCTTGTACTCGGCGCGCAGGATCAGGCGTTCGATACGCGCCACCTCGTCGCGCGCGAAGCCGGTGGCGGCGACGATCTCGTCCACCGACTGGTCGCGCTCCACGTAACGCTCGATGATCTCGTCCAGAACCTCGTAGGGCGGCAGGCTGTCGGTGTCCTTCTGGTCGGGACGCAGCTCCGCCGAGGGAGGACGGGTGATGACCCGCTCGGGGATCACCTCGCCGTCGCGGTTGCGCCAGCGCGCCAGCTCGTACACCAGGGTCTTGGGCACGTCCTTGAGCGGCGCGAAACCGCCGTTCATGTCGCCATACAAGGTGGCATAGCCCACCGACATCTCGCTCTTGTTGCCGGTGGTGAGCAGCATGCGCCCGCTCTTGTTGCTCACCGCCATCAGCAGCAGGCCGCGGATGCGCGCCTGGATGTTCTCCTCGGTGACGTCCATGGGCTTGCCGGCGAAGGGCTCGGCCAGCATCTCCAGGATCGCCTTGAAGGCGGGTTCGATGGGCACCGACAGATACTGAACCCCCATGCGGCGCGCCTGGGCGAAGGCGTCTTCGTTGCTGATATCGGCGGTATAGCGCGAGGGCATGGACAGCACCTCCACCTGCTCCGCCCCCAGGGCGTCCACCGCCACCGCCAAGGTGAGCGCCGAATCGATGCCGCCGGACAGTCCCAGCACCACCCCGTGGAAACCGTTCTTGCCCACATAGTCGCGCACCCCGGTTACCAGCGCCTGGTACACCTCCGGCAGCGGGTCCAGCCAGGGCTCCAGGGGCTGCGGCACCGGGACGCCGGTATCATCCAGCTCCAGTACCTGTACTGCTTCCTCGAACTGGGCACAACGGCAGGCGATGCGCCCCTCGTCGTCGCAGGCGAAGGAGGCGCCGTCGAACACCAGCTCGTCCTGGCCGCCCACCTGGTTGACGTACAGCAGCGACAGATTGCGCGCCGCGGCGCG
>CAZVIG010000501.1:0-1861 GCA_964627395.1 uncultured Sedimenticola sp. | reverse complement strand
TTCACCACCGTCTTGCGCCCGGAAAGGATGGTCATGCCGATGTTGAACAGGAAGCCGAGCGCCACCACCACGATGCCCAGCTTGGTGATGGTGGGCTGCTCCAGGAACTCGCGCCCCATGGTGGGCAACAGGTCGTTGCCGGTCAGGTCGGCGAGGCTGGAATAAGGCACCAGCAGGTAACCCAGGATGGTCAGCGCGCCGGCCACCAGGAACACCCAGAACAGCAGCTTCGCGAGACCCGGGCTGTAGAGCTCGCGCTCCGCCTCTTCCGGCACCAGATAGTAGGCGGCGCCCATGAAGCCGAACAGGATCCAGACGATCAGCAGGTTGGTATGGACCATGCGGGCCACGTTGAAGGGGATGGCGGGGAACAGGAAGTCGCCCACCACGTATTGCAGACCCAGGATGAGGCCGAACAGGATCTGCCCGACGAACAGCCCGATGGCCGCGATGAAGTACAGTTTGGCTACCGATTGCGATTGGTATTGCATCGTTGTTTCCTCCAGCCGGCTCAGCCCTGAATGTTCGGCGGCCAGTCGTCGGCCGTCTTGATCTCGGAGACGTACTTCAGGAACTCGGCGATGGCATCCAGTTCCTCGTCACTGAAGTTGAACTGCGGCATGCTCCGACGGCCCGGAATGCCGTCCTTGGGCCGGCTCTTGATGAAGCCGATGATCCCGGCCTTGCCGCCCAGCCGCTTGTAGGCGTTGCCCAGCTCCGGCGCGAAATAGGCCCCCTCGCCGAGCAGGGTGTGGCAGCCGATGCAGTCGTTCTTCTCCCACAGGCGCTTGCCCATGGCCACCTTCTCGGTGATGGCAGCGTGGTTGTCCCGCTCGGGCAACGACGCCTCGGTATCGAAGGTCAAGGCCAGGAACAGCAACAGGAAGAAGAGACTTCCCCCATAGAAGATGTTGCGTGCCATGGCCTTCGTGAAAGCCTGTGACATGGTTGGTCCCTCCGCTAGCTGGAATCGTGGAGTCCATCATGGACTTGCGGCGGAAAACCACCTTGATCAAGGTCAAGCGAAGCGGGAAGGGACTTGCTGCAGATCAAGAAAAGACATAATCCTGTCGCCCGTCTCGCGCTAAAATCCCCGTGCCGCAACAGACGATCGGGAAACGATGGAGATCAAGGCACAACTCAAGCAGGGGCCGCTGTTCGCGGCCCTCTCCGACGACCAGCTCGACCGCATCACCCGGCATGCGGCGCGGGTTCACCTGGACGCCGGAGAATCGCTGTTCGAACAGGGCGAACCCGCGGACCGCTTCTACTTGGTAGTGACCGGGCAGATCAAGCTCTTTCGGTTGTCGCCGAACGGCAATGAAAAGGTCGTGGAGATCGTCACCCCCGGCTGCACCTTCGCCGAGGCGCTGATGTTCCTGCAGCGCCCCACCTACCCCGTCGGCGCCCAAGCGCTCACCGCCTCCGAGGTGATCAGCGTGGACGCCCACGACTTCACCGAAATGCTGCGCGAGTCCACCGAAACCTGCTTCCTGCTGCTCGGCGACCTGAGCCAGCGCATCCGCGGCCTGCTGCGCGAGATCGACGAGCTGAGCCTGTACAGCGCCACCTGCCGGGTCGCCGGCTACCTGGCCGAGGCCAGCCCCGAGGACAGCAACGAATTCGATCTGCCGGTGGCCAAGCAGATTCTCGCCTCGCGCCTGTCGGTCAAGCCTGAGACCTTCTCGCGCATCATCAAAAACCTCAGCGAGCGGGGGGTGGTGAGCATCCGCAACAGCCGGGTCACCATCCACGACCGCGAGCGCCTGAAGGAGGTCGCCAGCATCTGCACCACGCCCCAGGAGCGGCTGCAGGCCAGCTTCCTCTACCCCTGCCCTCCCCCGCCCGCGGGGCGGGGGAG
>CAZVIG010000500.1:0-1862 GCA_964627395.1 uncultured Sedimenticola sp. | reverse complement strand
GTCTGATAAGACCGGGATGAGGAGAGATTTAGTTCCTGCAGAAGCGTCTGAATCAGGGCGCCGCGCGCGGGAGGAGGCGGGGCCTTGGTCCCAGGGGGCTTTCGTCGGGGATCAGCGCGCCAGGCGGCTGTCGTTGCTGCCTTCGATCACCTTGGGCCGCACCTTGCCCTGTTCGTTGGGGATGATGGGATTGTTCAGGGCCTGGCGCACGTTCTGCAGGGAGCTGAGCTGGATCTGCAGGCGTCGGGCCTCGCGTTCCATCAGCAGAATGCGCTGCTGTATGGTCTTGCGCGACTGGCTGGCGTGCTTGAGATCGCGGATCTGCTGGGAGAGGGCGCCCCGGTATTCCTTCACCTCGATGGTGAGCGGGTCCAGGGCGTGGTCCAGCCATTCGCGCGCCTCGCGCTGCGCCTCGCGGAAGATGTGGCGGGCGCGGTCCACGATGGTGCGGAAGTAGCGCTTCACCACGAAGTGCTGTTCGGTCATGGTGGTGCGCGGGCTCTTGCGGAACACCTCCGCCTCCTGCGCCAGCACCCCCAGCTCCACCTGGTGCTTCACGATGGAGAACATCGCCGGCTGCATCGCCGGGAAGTCGTGATCGGTCTGGAAGCGGCGGTAGATGGTGCGCACCAGTTGGCGCATCGCCTGGGCGTGCTCGCTGACCGTCTCCATGCGCTGGTTGATCTCGTCGAACAGGATGCGCATCGCCTCCTTCAGGCCGGGGGTGGTCCAGGCCTTGGACATCTCGCGGCGCGCCTCCTCGATGACCTTGTCCAGGCTGGCCAGATCCAGCGCCTCGAGCAGCGCCTTGCCGTGCGCCTTGAACTGGCTCCGCGCCTCGCGGTAGGCCTCCACGCTCGCCTGGTAGCGCTTCTTGTCGCGCTCTGTCTCGCGCAGGAGCTGCGCCACCGAGGCGTCGCTGCGGTTGCCCACCTCGTGCAGGCTGTGGATCTGCTTCTGGGTGCGCTTGTGACGCGACTCGATGATGTTCTCCAGCGACTGGATGGCGTGCTGCACGTCGCCGGTGAAGTCGCTCATGATGAGGTCGCGGCGGTTCTCCACCACCGTCGAGGAGAGGTAGCCCTCCAGCTCGGCGATGCCGCTGCGCCGCTCCAGTTCGGCGTCGCCGCGCACCCGCGCCAACAGCGCCTTCTGCGCCGACACGGCGAAGGTCTGCTCGGGGGTGACGTCCAGCATGTTGGCCACGTCGGCGCGCTGCTGCTGGATGCGCTGCTCAATCTGTTCGCGCGGGCGCAGATCGTCCCACAGGGTGTCGATCTTGTTCAGCACCACCATCAGGCCGCGGCGCAGTTGCCCCGAGGGGCTGGCGAACTGCTGCCAGATGTCCAGGTCGGAGCGGGTGACCCCGGTGTCGGCGGAGAGCACGAACAGCACCGCCTGGGCGCTGGGCAGGATCTCGTAGGTGAGTTCCGGCTCGTTGCCCACGGCGTTCAGGCCGGGGGTGTCGATCAGGCGCAGGCCGCGCGCCAGCAGCGGGTGGCGGATGTTGATCTGGGCCAGGCGCCAGCAGGGGATCTCCACCGTGTCCTGGTCCAGGGCGTGGGCGAGGCCGTCCTCGGCGTCGATCAGCCCCAGCTCCATCGCCTCTTCGCGGCTCACCTGGCGGGTGGCGGTGAGCGCGCGCAGTTGTTCGTCCAGGCGGTCCGGGTCGTCCATCGGCAGCGGCAGGGTGGTCCACAGCTCGGGCCTCTGGCGCAGGTGCAGCAGGCTGGCGTCCTGGGCGCGGGTCTCGATGGGCAGCAGGCGCAGGCAGGGCTCGCGCTCCGGGTCCTGCAGGATCTCGGTGGGGCACATGGTGGTGCGCCCGGCGTCGGTGGGCAGCAGGCGGTAGCCGAGGTCGC
>CAZVIG010000499.1:0-1868 GCA_964627395.1 uncultured Sedimenticola sp. | reverse complement strand
TGCCCGCCGGACAGGAAGGGATAGAGCTGGTCGAGCGGGTCGTCGCTCACCGGGCGCCCTCCTGCATGGCCGTTTGTTCCTCCTGCAGCTCACCCAGTTCGTCGAGCAGCGCCAGGGTGCGTTCCGCCTCGGCGGCGTCGATACGGCTCATGGCGAAACCGACGTGCACCAGCACCCAGTCGCCTACGCAGTCCTGCGGGGTGTGTCCTTCGTCCAGGATGCAGGCGATGTTCACCGGGCGCTTCACTCCGGCCACCTCGACCCGGGCCATCTGTTGATCGGGGTCGATGATCTCGACGATCTGTCCGGGTATTCCCAGGCACATGGCGGTTCTCCTCATTCAGAAAGCAGTTGGGCGGCGGCGACCACCGCCTGACCCAGCGCCAGGCCGCCATCGTTGGCGGGGATCCGGGCCGGTTGCAGCACCTCCAGTCCCGCCACCTGCAGCCGGTCGGCGATGCGGTCCGAGAGCAGACGGTTCTGCAGCACGCCACCGCTGAGCACCACCTGGTCGACGCCATGGCGCTGTGCCGCCTGCACGGCGATGTAGGCGAAGGCGTCTCCCAGGCCGGCATGGAAGCGCCAGGCGATCAGGGACGGCGCGCGCCCCTCCGCCAGGTCGCGTAGCAGGGTCGGCCAGAGCGGTCGCGGATCCACCGCCCAGCCTGCTGCTGTCTCGTCGCAGCCCAGGGCATAGGGCGAGGCATGGCCGGCATCTGTGTTACGTGCCAGCGTCTCCAGCCGCATCGCCGCCTCGCCCTCGTAACGGTTGGCCTCGAAGGCGACCCCCAAGGCGGCGGCCACGGCATCGAACAGGCGACCGGCGGAGCTGGCGGGCGGCGACTGCAGGCCGCGTTGCAGCAGGCGGTCCAGGGCGTCCGCCGGCACCGACTCCAGGTGTTCGTGCAGCGGCTCGGCATGCTTGCGCCACGGGTCGCCGAAGGCGAGCCTCAGTTGCGCGATCAGGTTGCGCCAGGGCTGGCGCATCGCCTGGGCGCCGCCGGGCAGGGGCGCGGGCAGCAGGCCGCCGAGGCGGCGGCTGTGGCGGTAGTCGGCGAGCAGCAGCTCGCCGCCCCAGAGTCGGTCGTCGTCGCCGTAACCCAGGCCGTCGAGCACGATGCCCAGCACCGGTGGCGCCTCCAGCGGCCGATGGTGTTCCGCCAGGCAGGCGGCGAGATGCGCGTGATGGTGCTGGACCTCGATCAGCGGCAGGCTCTCGGCCGTAGCACGCTCCCGGCCCAGCTTGGTGGCCAGGTAATCGGGATGGCGGTCCACCGCGATGGCCTTCGGCCGGTGGCGGAACAGGCGCTGGAACAGCGCCAGATTGTGGCGGTAGTCGTCCAGCGTCTCGGCGTTCTCCAGATCGCCGATGTGCTGGGAGAGCACCAGTTTCTCCTGATGGAGCAGGCAGAAGGTGTTCTTCAGCTCGCCGCCCATCGCCAGCAGCGGCGGGGCGTCCTCCAGGCCGGGTGGCAGCGGCAGCGGCGCCGGGGCATAGCCGCGGGCGCGGCGCAGCAGCCGCACCTGGCCGCGGTGCAGGCGTGCCAGGGAATCGTCCACGCGGTTGAGGATGGGACGGTCGTGGAGCAGGAAGCCGTCTGCGATGCCGTGCAGTCGCTCCAGGGCCTGGTCGTTGTCGATGCAGGGCGGCAGGCCGCCGACATTGCCGGAGGTGGCCACCACCGGTCCGGAGAGCGCATCCAGCAACAGGGCGTGCAGCGGGCTGGTGGGCAGCATGAAGCCGAGACAGTCTTGATCTGGCGCCAGCGCCTCGGGCAATTCGCAGCCGCCCTTGTCCAGCAGCACGATGGGGGCCTCCGGCGAGGCGAGCAGGGCCGCTTCGGCGTCGCTCACCGGGACATGGGCGC
>CAZVIG010000498.1:0-1869 GCA_964627395.1 uncultured Sedimenticola sp. | reverse complement strand
GATCTTCCCCGGCTGCCGGCTGCTGGACATCCACGAATACCTGATGGAGAAGGGCCTGGTGCTGGAGGACGCCGGCGAGACCCGCTATCTCTATCACGACCCCTGCCACACCCCCATGAAGCGTTACGAGCCCACCGAGGTGGCCGCCAGCCTGCTCGCCACCGAGGTCAAACTGTCCGACCGCTGCTGCGGCGAGGCGGGGACCCTCGGCACCGCGCGCCCGGACATCGCCAACCAGCTCCGTTTCCGCAAGCGCGAGGAACTCAAGGCCGGGATCCGCGAGCTGACCGGCCGCGAACGCGCCGACGGCCAGGTGAAGCTGCTCACCAGTTGCCCCGCCTGCCAGCAGGGCCTGGCCCGCTACGCCGACGACACCGGCCTGCAGACCGACTACATCGTGGTGGAGCTGGCGCGCGGCCGGCTCGGCGAGGGCTGGCAGCAACGCTTCATCGAGCGTGTCCGCGCGGGCGGCATGGAACAGATTCTGCTTTGACGATGGCAGGCCGTCGAAAAACCCCGTTTTTCGACGGCCTGCTTGCGGTACAGGGACGTGCCGCCATTTTCGATGGCCGAGGCCATCGAAAATGAAGGAAGCGGAAAACCGCGTTTTCCGCTTCCGTGGTCGAAAAGGCCAGGGAGGGACTTTTTCGACATTCTGACAGGAGGCATTTCATGATCACCGCCGATCAGGCCCTACAGAAACTGCAGGAAGGCAACCGCCGCTTCCTCGCCGGCGAAGGCGACACCGCCGCCCTGAGTTGCAGCCTGCGCCGCCAGGCCCTCACCGAGGGACAGGCGCCCTTCGCCATCATCCTCGGCTGTTCCGACTCGCGGGTGCCGGCGGAGATCGTCTTCGACCAGGGCCTGGGCGACCTGTTCGTGATCCGGGTCGCCGGCAACATCGTCGCCCCTTCCCAGATCGGCAGCATCGAGTTCGCCGCGGAACGCTTCGGCACCCCCCTGGTGGTGGTCCTGGGCCACTCCCAGTGCGGCGCCGTGGCGGCCACCATCGAGGAACTGGAGCGCCCCGCCGAATCCCGCTCCCCCAACCTGCGCGCCATCGTGGACCGCATCCGCCCCGCGGTGGAGCCCCTGATGGACACCGAGCTGCGCCACGACCCCGGCCGCCTGATGGACCGCGCGGTACACGCCAACATCCGCGCCGCCGCCAACCAGTTGCGCCATGGCTCCGCCATCCTGGAACGCCTGATCGACGAGGGCCGCCTGCGGGTGGTGGAGGCCCACTATTCGCTGGAGACCGGCGAGGTGCGGTTCCAGCGCGAATGACCATGCTTTCGGTGTGTCTTTTGGGCGCACCGCTATTCCTTATTACTTATGTGATTATCAGTGAACTTTATGGCTGGGCCTTTGTCAGAGTATCTGAATAAACTGATAAAGGAGGTCAGTCATGAGAGGCTTGATACCCAACTTCCCGCTCGACGGGGTGGTAACGGTCAACCGGGTGATCCTGAAACCCGAATACACGGTCGACGACCTGCAGGAGCGCGTCGCGCTGCTGTGCGAGAACGTCAAGACCTATCACTCGGAGACGGGTTTCATCGGCGGTTTCGTGCTGCTCAACAGCGGCCAGATCTCGAACGAGGGTTCGACCATCGGCCAGGCTGTGGAGAGCCCGCTGAAGGACCGCGAGGCGCTGATCGTCACCTTCTGGCGCAGCTTCGAGGACCACGAGGCATCGCACCGCAGCGACACCTTCCAGCCGCTGTTCCAGGAGGTCCTGGAACTCTGCGAAAACGGCAACGAGGAGATCGCCTACGAGATGCTGTGGTCCGGCGCGGCCTACAGCCCCGAGGAGGCCCGGGCGGCACGCGAGGCCAAAGAGCGCTTCGCCGCCTGATCCCCCACCCC
>CAZVIG010000497.1:0-1872 GCA_964627395.1 uncultured Sedimenticola sp. | reverse complement strand
CTTCATGTCCATGACCGGGGGCTGAGGCCGCAGCGACCAGGGAACAACAATCACAAAGGGAAGGCGGCCCACGGAACATGGGTCCGCGACAGAAGGAGTCATCGATGCAAGCAACCCCCTCTACCGTGCTGGTGACCGGCGGCGCCGGTTACATCGGCAGCCACACCTGCGTGGAACTGCTGGAGGCCGGTTACCGCGTGGTCGTGGTCGACAACCTGAGCAACAGCAGTCCGGAGGCGCTGCGCCGGGTGCAGGAGATCACCGGGCGCGAGCTGGATTTCGTGGAGACCGACATCCGCGACGACGCCGCCATGGCCACGGTGTTCGACAGCTACCCGGTGGATTCGGTGATCCACTTCGCCGGCCTGAAGGCGGTGGGCGAGTCGGTGGAGCGACCGCTGGCCTATTACGACAACAACGTGGGCGGCACCGTCGCCCTGCTGGAGGTGATGGCGGACAAGGGGGTGAAGAAGATCGTGTTCAGCTCCTCGGCCACGGTGTACGGCGATCCCGCCAGCCTGCCGATCCGCGAGGACTTTCCCCTCTCGGCCACCAACCCCTACGGCCGCTCCAAGCTGTTCATCGAGGAGATCCTGCGCGACCTGTACCGCGCCGATCCGGCCTGGGACATCGGCATCCTGCGCTATTTCAACCCGGTGGGCGCCCATCCCAGCGGACGTATCGGCGAGGACCCGGCGGGCATCCCCAACAACCTGATGCCCTATATCGCCCAGGTGGCGGTGGGCAAGCTGGAGCGGCTCTCGGTGTTCGGCGGCGACTACCCGACGCCGGACGGCACCGGGGTGCGCGACTACATCCACGTGGTGGATCTGGCGCGCGGCCATCTGGCGGCCCTGGCGCGTCTGGACGAGCATCCCGGCTGCGTCACCTACAACCTGGGCACTGGCACCGGCTACTCGGTGCTGGACATGGTCGAGGCCTTCGAACGGGCTTCCGGCCGCGAGGTGCCCTACCAGGTGGTGGACCGCCGGCCCGGCGACATCGCCGCCTGCTGGGCCGACCCGTCCCTGGCGCGCCGGGAGCTGGGCTGGGAGGCGCAACACGACCTGCAGGCGATGTGCGAGGATACCTGGCGCTGGCAATCGGCCAATCCCGAGGGCTATGGGGAATAAATCGGGGGCGAATGCGTCTACCCCGAATCCGGCCCGCCGTACCGTCCGGCGAAGACCCCACTCGATCCGGCGGTTCGACCCGATCCCCCAGGGGAGAGCGTCGAGCGCGGCCACCAACCACCACTGCGAGAGAGAAACCAGATGGCAAACCGAATCGACCGTCGCGATTTCCTGAAACTCATGGGACTCGGTGCGGGCGCCGTTGCGGCACCCTGGGCCGTGAACCGCGCCCTGGCCGGCACCAAACCGCCGGAGGGCTTCTACGACGTGCCGATGAAGGGCACCGTGCGCATGCTGCACATCACCGACGTGCACGGGCAGCTCAATCCCGTCTATTTCCGCGAGCCCAACGTCAACCTCGGCGTGGGCGAGGCCTACGGCCGGCCGCCGCACCTGGTGGGCAAGAAGCTCCTGGACGCCATGGGGATGAAACCCAACACCCCCGAGGCCTATGCCTACACCTATCTCGATTTCGACCGCGCGGCGCGCAAGTACGGCCGCACCGGGGGCTTCGCGCAGATCAAGACGCTGCTGGATCGCCTGCGCAAGCAGGCCGGCGGCCGCGAGAAGACCATCACCCTGGATTCCGGCGACCTCTGGCAGGGCTCGGCCACCGCGCTCTGGACCCGCGGCGTGGACATGGTGGAAGCCTCCAACATCCTCGGCCTGGACGTGATGGTGGGGCACTGGGAGTTCACCTACAAGGAAAACGAGGTGCTCAACAACGTGGCCCTGTTCA
>CAZVIG010000496.1:0-1875 GCA_964627395.1 uncultured Sedimenticola sp. | reverse complement strand
CGGCGAGCCGCGCCACCGTGTCGGGCAGCATGTCCACGGCGGTGCGCCCCGGCACGTTGTAGAGGATCTGCGGGATGTCCACCGCCTCGGCCACCGCCTTGTGGTGCAGGTACAGCCCCTCCTGGGTGGGCTTGTTGTAATAGGGGGTGACCAGCAGGCAGGCGTCGGCCCCCGCCTCGGCGGCGCAGCGGGTAAGCGCGATCGCCTCGGTGGTGGAGTTGGCGCCGGTGCCGGCGATCACCGGGATGCGGCCGGCGGCCAGCTCCACGGTACGCGCCATGACGCGGCAGTGTTCCGCCTCGTCCAGAGTCGCCGACTCGCCGGTGGTGCCCACCGAGACGATGGCGTCGGTCCCCTGTTCGACGTGCCAGTCCACCAGGCGCGCCAGCGCCTCGTCGTCGACGCTGCCGTCGGCGCGCATGGGGGTCACCAGGGCCACGAGACTGCCGCGGATCATGGTCTGCTCCGAGTTGCTTGGAAGGAGCCGATTCTAGCAGGGCGCGGCTTCAGTCCGCCATCTCAAGGTCGTCCTGCACCGCCTCCACCCCGGCGCGGGCGCAGCCCTCGTCGGTGGCCCCGCTGGGCGCGCCCGAGACGCCCACCGCGCCCAGCAGGGCGCCGCCGGCCTGCACCGGCACCCCGCCCGGGGACATCACCAGCCCTGGCACCCGCCCGATGGGGGTGTTCGCGCGGGCGTCCAGTTCCGAGGTGGGAACGCCGAACATCACCGCGGCATAGGCCTTGCCACGGCTGATCGGCAGGGTCACCGGCGGCGCCAGGGTGTCGCGCAGCACCACCTGGGGAATGCCGTTCCGGTCCAGCACGCTCACCCCCACCTGGATGCCCTGCTCGCGACAGGCATCCAGGGCCGCGCGCGCGATGCGCGTAGCGGTGTCCAGACTCAGGCGCTGCACCTTCACGGTGAGCGCCTCCTCCTCGGCCGCGCCGATCGCCGGCAGGGCGGCGAGCAGCAGGGCCGACAGTAGTTGCAGGCTTTTCATATCGTGGTTCCTCCTCCGGTGGTTGCGGAATCAGGCGCCGCCGAAGCGCCGCCGCACATAGTCCTCGACGATCGCCTGGAACTCCTCGGCGATGCGCTCGCCCTTGAGGGTGACCGCCTTCTCGCCGTCGATATAGACCGGAGCGGCCGGCCGCTCCCCGGTGCCCGGCAGGCTGATGCCGATGTCCGCGTGTTTGCTCTCGCCGGGCCCATTCACCACGCAGCCCATCACCGCCACGTCCAGGGTCTCGACACCGGGATACTGCTCGCGCCAGACCGGCATCTGTTCGCGCAGATACCCCTGGATGTCCTGGGCGAGCTGCTGAAAATAGGTGCTGGTGGTGCGCCCGCAGCCGGGACAGGCGATCACCGCCGGCATGAAGGCGCGCAGCCCCATCGACTGCAGGATCTCCTGCGCCACCTGCACCTCGCGGGTGCGGTCGCCGCCCGGTTCGGGGGTGAGGGAGACGCGGATGGTGTCGCCGATCCCCTCCTGCAGCAGCACCGCCAGGGCCGCGGTGGAGGCGACGATGCCCTTGGAGCCCATGCCCGCCTCGGTCAGCCCCAGGTGCAGGGCGTGGTCGCTGCGCGAGGCGAGCAGCCGATAGACGCCGATCAGGTCCTGCACCCCGCTCATCTTGCAGGAGAGCACGATGCGCTCGCGCGGCAGTCCCAGCGCCTCGGCACGCGCGGCGCTCTCCAGGGCGGAGGTGACCATGATCTCGCGCATCATGGTGTCCGCGTCCAGGGGCTCGGCGCGGCGCGCGTTCTCGTCCATCATGCGCGCCACCAACTGGCGGTCCAGGGAGCCCCAGTTGACTCCGATGCGCACCGGTCGCTCGTAGCGCAGCGCGGTCTCGATCATGGCCGCGAAC
>CAZVIG010000495.1:0-1886 GCA_964627395.1 uncultured Sedimenticola sp. | reverse complement strand
GAATATACCGACCCGGAAGACCGCGACGAATACCTCGCTGACAACATCTTCTGGGTGCCGCCCGAGGCCCGCTGGGAGCAGATCCAGGCCCAGGCGCCCCAGCCTGTCATCGGCAAGGTGATCGACGAGGCCATGACCGCCATCGAGCGGGAGAACCCCAGCCTCAAGGGCGTGCTGCCCAAGGACTACTCCCGGCCCACGCTGGACAAGACCCGCCTCGGCGAGCTGGTCAAGCTGGTGGGCGACATCGACCTGAAGGCGAAGGAGTCCGGCGTCAAGGATCCGCTGGGCCGGGTCTATGAATACTTCCTCGGGCGCTTCGCCGCCGCCGAGGGCAAGGGGGGCGGCGAGTTCTACACCCCCCAGTGCGTGGTGCAACTGCTGGTGCAAATGATTGAGCCCTACAAGGGCCGCGTGTACGACCCCTGCTGTGGTTCAGGCGGCATGTTCGTGCAGAGCGAAAAGTTCGTCGAGGAGCACGGCGGCCGGCTGGGCGACATCGCCGTGTATGGCCAGGAGTCCAACCCCACCACCTGGAAGCTGGCCAGGATGAACCTGGCCATCCGCGGCATCGACGCCGACCTCGGCCCCCACCAGGCCGACAGCTTCCACAACGATCTGCACAAGGATCTGAAGGCCGACTACATCCTCGCCAATCCGCCCTTCAACATGTCCGACTGGGGCGGCGAGCGCCTCAAGGAGGACGTGCGCTGGAAATACGGCGTACCGCCGGCGAACAACGCCAACTACGCCTGGATCCAGCACTTCATCCACCACCTGGGGCCCAACGGCATCGCCGGCTTCGTCATGGCCAACGGCTCCATGTCCACCTCCACCACCGCGGAGCTGGCCATCCGCAAGGGGATCATCGAGGACGACCTGGTGGACTGCATCATCGCCCTGCCGGGCCAGCTCTTCTACACCACCCAGATCCCGGTCTGCCTCTGGTTCCTCACCCGCAACAAAAAGGCCGACCCCAAGCGAGGCTACCGCGACCGCAGCGGCGAGACGCTCTTTATCGACGCCAGACGCTTAGGAACACTGGTGGACCGGGTGCACCGGGAACTGACCGCGGAAGAGATCGACACCATCGCCAACATATACCACCAATGGCGAACAGAAGGCGGCGAGTACGAAGACAAGCCCGGCTGGTGGAAATCCGCCATGCTGGATGACATCAAGGACCATGGCCATGTACTCACCCCCGGCCGCTACGTGGGCGCCGAGGAAGTGGAAGACGACGGCATCCCCTTCGAGGAGAAGATGGCCGAACTGAGCGCGCAGCTCTACGAGCAGTTCGAAAAGAGCCATCGACTGGAAGCGGACATCAGAAAAAACCTCGAGGCGCTGGGCTATGGACTGCAATGACATCCTTCTCTCCAAACACGCCTTCAAGCGCATGTTCGAGCGCGAGATACCGCCCGAGGCCGTCTTCCACGTGGTGCGGGAGGGGGAGATCATCCACCACTACCCCGACGAGCAGCCCTATCCAGCCTGGCTGCTGCTCGGATTTTGGCAAGAACAACCGATCCATCTGGTGTTGGCGCGAGAAGAAGCGAGCGGCACCTGCTGGATCGTGACGGTCTACCGTCCCGATCCCGCGCGGTGGGACGAAACATTCAAACGGAGGAAATCACCATGAAATGCGTCATCTGCAAGACCGGAGAAACCGCGCCCGGCAAGGTCACCGTCACCCTGGAACGCGGCTCGACCGTCCTGCTCGTCAAGGAAGTCCCCGCCCAGGTGTGCGACCAGTGCGGGGAATACTACCTCGACGGACACACCAGCCGGCGGCTCTATGAACAGGCGGAAAAGGCCCTCGAACGCAACGCCGAGCTGGAAGTGCTGCGTTATGCGGCGTGATGCGATGATCGAGAAGAATCTGG
>CAZVIG010000494.1:0-1888 GCA_964627395.1 uncultured Sedimenticola sp. | reverse complement strand
GCGAGCCGCCTGCTGGAGCGACTGCTCCCGGAGAACCGCAACGAACCGGAAACCAAGGAACAGCTCGTCGAGCTGCTGCGCCAGGCGCGCCGCAAGGCGCTGTTCGACGGCGACGCCCTGTCCATGATGGAGGGGGTGCTGCAGGTCTCGGACCTGCAGGTGCGCGACATCATGATCCCGCGCGCCCAGATGGTGGTGGTGCGGCGCGACGCCGGCCTGGAAGAGATCCTGCCGGTGGTGGTCGAATCGGCCCACTCGCGCTTTCCCGTGATCGGCGAGGACCGCGCCGAGGTGGTGGGCATCATGCTCGCAAAGGATCTGCTCCAGTACTGCGGCCAGGAGGCGGCGCGCTTCCGCCTGCGCGACATCATCCGCTCCGCGGTGTTCGTGCCCGAGAGCAAACGCCTGGACGTGCTGCTGCGCGAGTTCCGCGCCAGCCGCAGCCACATGGCGATCGTGGTGGACGAGTACGGTGCCGCCGCCGGCCTGGTCACCATCGAGGACGTGCTGGAGCAGATCGTCGGCGAGATCGAGGACGAGTACGATTTCGACGAGGGCGCCTTCATCATGCGCCGCGACGACAACCTCTACACCGCCAAGGCGCACACCACCATCGAGGACTTCAACGAATACTTCGGGGTGGACCTGCCGTCGGACGACTACGACACCATCGGCGGCCTGGTGCTCAAGGCCTTCGGGCGCATGCCGCGGCGCGGCGAATCGGTGGAGGTGGACGGCTTCCGCTTCGAGGTGCTGGGCGCCGACGGTCGCCGTATCCGCCTGCTCAACATCTCGCGCCTGGCCGCTCCCGAATCCCAGCCGGACGGGGAAGGCGACTGAGATGCGCCCGCCGGGCGACTGGCCGGCGCCGGCGCGCTGGCTGGCGGGCTGGGCGCTGGGCGGGGCCCTGGTGCTCGCCTTCGCGCCCTTCGAGCAGGGCTGGCTGGCGCTGCCGCTGACCGCGCTGCTGTCATACCTGTTCTACGAGACGCCCAGGGCACGCAGTGCCGCCGCCCTGGGCTATGCCTTCGGCCTGGGGCTGCTGGGCTTCGGCGTCTTCTGGCTACGCATCAGCATCGGCCAGTTCGGCGGCATCGTGCCGGCCCTGGCGCTGGCGCTCACCCTGCTGTTCATCCTGGTGGTGGCCGGCTATTTCGCGCTCGCCGGGGCCCTGATCCACTGGCTGGGGCAGGGCAGGGGACTGCTGCATCACGCCCTGCTGGCCGCCCCGGTGGGCTGGCTGGCGGTGGAGCTGCTGCGCGCCTATCTGTTCACCGGCTTTCCCTGGCTGTCGCTGGGCTACAGCCAGACCGACCTCCCGCTGGCCGGTTTCGCGCCGCTGCTGGGGGTGTTCGGGGTGGGCGCCCTGCTGGTGCTCTCCGCCGGCCTGCTGCTGATGTGGCGACGTGGCTGGCCGCTGCTCGTGCTGGCGCTGCTGTGGCTGGGCGGCTGGGGCCTGGAGCGGATCGCCTGGACCCGCCCGGCCGGTGAGCCGCTGCCGGTGGCGCTGGTGCAGGGCAATGTGCCGCAGCGCGAGAAATGGCGCCCCAGCCGTCTCATCCCCAGCATCGAACGCTATCTGACGCTGAGCGAACAGGCCCCGGATGCGCGCCTGCTGGTCTGGCCGGAGACGGCCATCGCCGCCTTCGACGACCAGGTGGAGCAGGCCGTGCTGGCGCCCCTGGAGGCGCGCATGCGCGCCGCGGGGCGCGATCTGCTCGCCGGTATCGTGGCGCGACGCGCGGACGGGCGTTATTTCAACGCGATGTTGAATCTGGGCGTCTCCGGGCGCCAGGCCTACTTCAAGCGCCACCTGGTGCCGTTCGGCGAGTACCTGCCGCTGGAACCCCTGCTGGGACCGGTGGTGGACTTTATGCACATCCCCATG
>CAZVIG010000493.1:0-1900 GCA_964627395.1 uncultured Sedimenticola sp. | reverse complement strand
ATATCGGCCAGGACCTCCATCGCCCAGTCGTATCGATCGTCGTCGCGGTCGATCACGCCGGTGGCCGGCGCGGTGGTCCCTTGGGTCTTGGCCAGGAGGATCGGCGAGGCCACGGGGTAGTAGCCGATGTCCCGGATCTCGTTCAGGGTCATGAGAAAGCCCTTCATGACCAGGGTGTCGTATTCCTGGCGTGGCATGCTGGTGGAGATCAGCCGGACCCGGCCGTCTTCGGAGCGCACCATGAAATGCATCACGCCCAGGTTGGGCGGAATCAGGACCTCCCCGGCGAAGCGGTATCGGTAGGCCTTGCCCCGCCGGTCGCGATTGTCCTGTTCCTCGTCGAAGCGCAAGGCAGGCACGGCCTCGTCCCAGGTGATGCGAAGCGAACTCGCGATCAGATGGCCGGGGGTGTCGAACGACCGGCGATAGGCGGTGTACCGGCCCGCATAGTCGATCACCGCCTCCTTGTGGTAGCCGCCATGGGAAAGGGGCGCGACGTTCAGTTCTCGTGTCGGATCCTCGCCGGAGAGGTCGATCTTCAGGGCCTCCTCGATCCACTGCAGGGTGGTGGGGCGCACTGCCTGGCCGGCGCGCAGGCGATCGACCGTCTTGCGGTCCACACCGGCCTTGCGGGCGACATCCCTGGATGAGAGACGTTTCTTGGCGAGGTGCTGGTTCAGTCGCTCGGCCACCAACTTCCAGTCGTTCATGGTTCCGCTCCCTGAGTTGCTTCCGTCCGCAACGATATAGGACTTCTGTCCCATTGGGTACATTCGGGGGCATTCGGGGCACTCCGGGCCGTCTGGTGGCAACCGGGTGCAAAAGCCTTCCCACCGTTTTCCCGGGACATTCCCGCCGGCGGCCCTGCTGTCCCGAGTGCTTGCATAGGCTTTCCACACCTGTTGATACAAGTGGAGAAAGTCGATGGCACGGTACAGCCTTTCTTTTCGAATCATCCAGCGCCTGCTGGTCATACTCCTGTTCGTCGGCATGCGTGCGATGGCGGCGGAGCTGGTGTCGGTGCGTTCCCTCGACGAGGTGCACAGCGGCAGTCTGTTGTTCGAGGCGGAGTCGGGGAGCGAGCGCCGCCTGCTTCTGGCGCCCACCGTCGATACGGATGTCAGGATGGACATCACCGCCATGGTCGCGCGGGTGCGGGTCCGGCAGACCTTCACCAACCCCTCGGACCACTGGGTCAACGGCATCTATGTCTTTCCCCTGCCGGAGACCGCGGCGGTGGATCACATGAAACTGGTCATCGGCAAGCGCGTCATCGAGGGCGAGATCCGGCGCCGCGCCGAGGCGCGCAGGATCTACGCCCAGGCCCGCCAGAGCGGCCGCAAGGCCAGCCTGATCGAACAGCAGCGCCCCAATCTGTTCACCAACCGCGTCGCCAACATCGGCCCCGGCGAGTCGGTGATGGTGGAGATCGCCTATCAGCAGAGCGTCGCCTATCGGGACGGGCGTTTTTCCATCCGCTTTCCGCTGACGGTGGGCGTGCGCTACATCCCCGGCACGCCGAAGATCGGCGGCTTCGACGGTGGCGGCTGGGCGCTGAACACCGACCAGGTGCCCGATGCCAGTCAGATCACCCCGCCCATGACGGCGGCCGGGGAGGGGCATCCCAACCCAATCCGTATCACCGTGAATCTCGATGCCGGCATGCCGCTGAGCCAGATCACCAGCAGCTACCATCCGATCCAGTGGGTGGAGACCCGGCCGCATCGTTATCGCGTCACCCTGGCCAAGGGAACGGTGCCGGCGGACCGCGACTTCGAGCTGGTGTGGACGCCCGAGCCCGGCAAGGCGCCGCGTGCCGCCCTGTTCGTGCAGGCGCGGGAGGATGCGGATTACGCACTGCTCATGCTGATGCCGCCCGAGATCGGCTGGGCCCGGCAGA
>CAZVIG010000492.1:0-1916 GCA_964627395.1 uncultured Sedimenticola sp. | reverse complement strand
GAGATGCGCCATGCGACACACCCTTACCGTCAGCCTGCTGTTCATCCTGTGCCTTCTGGCCCTGCCGGCACTGGCCGAGAACGTCACCCGCGTGGACGGCTACGCCATCCACCACAATGCCCTCACCACCGACGTATTGGCGCCCGAGGTGGCGCGCGCCTACGGCATCCAGCGCAGCAGCCGCCGTGGCATGATCAACATCTCGGTGATCCGCGAAATGCCGGACACCACCGGCCGGTCGGTGCCGGCGCGGGTGAAGGTCACCGCGCGCACCCTCACCGGCCAGGCCCGCCAGATCCCGCTGCGCGAGATCCGGGAGGCGGACGCCATCTATTACATCGCCGACTTCCCGGTGGCGCACCGCGAACACCTGATCTTCGACGTGGAGGTGGTGCCCGAGGGCGAAACGCAGCCGCTGAAGGCCCGCTTCGAACAGGAGTTCTTCACCCGCTGAGGGTGAGCGCCTGCCAGAGCTGATAGAGGCCGAAGAGCAGGATCAGCGCCCCCGCCGCCCGGCGCACGCCGGGGCGGCGCACCAGCCCCTGCAGGCGCGCCGCGGCGGCGCCCATCAGCAGCAGATTGGGCAGGGTGCCCAGGCCGAAGGCCAGCATCAGCAGCGCCCCCTGGGCCGCACCGCCGGCCGAGACCGACCAGATCAGCACGCTGTAGACCAGCCCGCAGGGCAGCCAGCCCCAGAGCAGGCCCAGGGCCAGCGCCTGGCCGGGACGGCGCACCGGCAGCAGCCCCCGCCCCAGGGGCTCGATGCGCTTCCAAAGGTGTCCGCCCAGCCGCTCCAGGCGCGCCAGCAGCGGCCACCAGCCGCCCAGATAGAGCCCCAGCAGGATCATGAACAGCGCTGCCACCGCGAGCAGCGCCTGCTGGGCATGGCGCACCGGCAGCAGACCGGAGAAGAAGAGCCCCAGCCCGCCGGCGACGGCCCCGGCCAGGGTGTAGCTGGCGATGCGCCCGGCGTTGTAGCCCAGCAGCAGGGGCCAGCGCGACTGGCCCGGCAGCCCGACCGACACCGCCCCCACGATGCCGCCGCACATGCCCACGCAGTGCACCCCGCCGAGCAGGCCCACCAGGAAGGCGGCGATGGGTCCGGTCTCAGCCACGCCGCGGCACCTCCACCTCGGTCCAACGCCAGGCCGCCGCCACCAGCAGCAACACCGGCACCCCCATCAGGGCGGTGAGGGTGAAGAAGCCCGGATAGCCCAGCCGGTCCACCAGCACCCCCGAATAGCCCCCGAGGAACTTGGGAAACAGCACCATCACCGAGCTGAACAGGGCGTACTGGGTGGCCGAATAGCTGATGTTCACCAGCCCCGACAGATAGGCCACGAAGGCGGCCACCGCCACCCCGGCGCTCAGATTGTCCATGCCCACCACCGCCACCAGGCCCCAGAAGTCGTGCCCCTGCCCCGCCAGCCAGGCGAACAGCAGGTTGGTGGCCGCCGACAGCAGGGCCCCGGCGAACAGCACCGGCATCACTCCCAGGCGGTACACCGCCACCCCCCCCAGGAAGCCGCCGAGGATGGTCATGTAGATGCCGAAGCCCTTGGAGACCAGGGCGATCTCGTCCTTGGCGAAGCCCATGTCCTTGTAGAAGACGTTGGCGATCACCCCCAGCACGATATCCGACAGGCGGTAGCTGGCGATCAGCGCCAGCACCAACAGCGCCAGCCAGCCGTGGCGGCGGAAGAAGTCGGCGAAGGGCGCCAGCACCGCCTCACGAAACCAGCGCGCCAGGCGCAGCGGCCACGGCTCGCCCGCCGGCGCCGCGGGCAGCGGCGCCACCTCCGGGTGGGGCTCCGGCGAGAACAGGGTGGTCGCCAGCCCCACCGACATCAGCGCCGCCATGCTGGCATAGGTCACCAGCCAGGGGCCCTGCTGGTAAGTGGACTCGTCCGGGTCGA
>CAZVIG010000491.1:0-1919 GCA_964627395.1 uncultured Sedimenticola sp. | reverse complement strand
CCGCCTGGCGCCCGCCTTCGGGCTGGTGGACCTGGCGGCCGAGGTGGAGCGCGCCCACCTGGCGGTGAGCGGCCAGGCCAATGCCCAGTTGGAGCTGATCGCGAAGCAGATCCGCCAGCTCCAGGCGGAGGCGCGTGCGGTGCTGGAGAAGGCGCAACAGGACGTGGCGCTGCACCAGGCACGCTGCAACTTCCGCAAGATACCGGGTCAGGTGTACCACCTGTACCGCCTGCCGGACGGGACCCTCCAGTTCTCGCGCCTGTCGCCGGCCGACTGGAACGGCAGCCCGCCGCACGAACACGTCGGCTCCTGGCGTCTGGAGGCGGACCAGCGCTGGACGCCGGTGGGCGACGCCGACGACGCCTGAGCCCGCGTCGGTTCAGTCCTGCCAGTGCTCGGCACGGCGGCGCACCTCCACCGCCAGGTCGCCGATCTGGTCGGCCACCGCCTCGAGCTGCCCCAGCACCGAGGTGCTGATGGCCGACTCGATCATCATCTCCAGCTCGGTCAGGTGCTCCTGCGGCAGACAGTCGCGCGCCGCCGGCTCCAGCAGCCCGAGAAAGTCCTGCACGATCTTGTGCGCATGGCGCTCGTAGTGCTCGGTCATCAGGCGGTCTCCTTCTCGCTGCGCAGGTCCGACGGCAGCGAGGCCATGCTGTGCTCGCCCTCCTCGTAGATGTCGGCGGCGCTGCCCACGATCAGCGGATCGGGCTCCTGCACCACCTCCTTGTCCTTGTTGGGATAAGGCATCTGCGACAGGATGAAGCGCATGGCGTTGATCCGCGCGCGCTTCTTGTCGTCGGACTTGATCACCGTCCAGGGGGCGTCGGCGGTGTCGGTGTGGAAGAACATCGCCTCCTTGGCGCGGGTGTACTCGTCCCACTTGTCCAGCGATGCCAGGTCGATGGGGCTGAGCTTCCACTGCTTGAGGGGATCGTGCTCGCGCGCCTTGAAGCGCCGTAGCTGCTCGCCGCGACTCACCGAGAACCAGAGCTTCATCAGACGGATGCCGCTGCGTACCAGCATGCGCTCCAGTTCCGGCGTCTGGCGCAGGAACTCGAGATATTCGGTGGCGGAGCAAAAGCCCATCACCCGCTCCACCCCGGCGCGGTTGTACCAGGAGCGGTCGAACAACACGATCTCGCCGGCGCTGGGCAGGTTCTCGATGTAGCGCTGGAAGTACCACTGCCCCTTCTCCCGCTCGGTGGGCTTCTCCAGCGCCACCACCCGCGCGCCGCGGGGGTTGAGGTGCTCCATGATGCGCTTGATGGTGCCGCCCTTGCCCGCGGCGTCGCGGCCCTCGAACAGGATCACCACCCGCTCGCCGCTGTCCTTGACCCAGTTCTGCATCTTGAGCAGCTCGATCTGGAGCTTGTACTTCTCCGCCTCGTAGGCCTTGCGCTTCATCTTCTTCTTGTAGGGATAGATGTTGCGCTTGAACAGCTCCTTGAGCGAGGTGGCGGCCAGCTCCTCGGGAATGTTCACGCCGTTGCGCTTGCCCTTCTTCTTGCCCTTTCCCTTGCCCTTGAGGGCCTTCTTGTCGCTCGCCTTGCCGCTTTCGACGAGGGAGATGGTGTCGCCCATGGTGTCTCCTCCTGCCTGGTGTCCGTTCACACTCAAAGTAAATAAGCATGGCTTAGATACCCATAAGGCGTCTTGACGGGCGTCAAGAAACCGGCGTTTAAGAGGCGGCGGCTCCCTTTACCAGCGACTCCAGACAAACGAACGAGGCGTTGTTGCCGCTGCGCGTCAAGCCATTCAGAAAGCGGGCGGCGGCCCGCACGCGCGTTCCTTTTCTTTGCTTGCCCAAAGAAAAGGAACCAAAAGAAAGGGCCCCCGACGACTTGCCCTCCGCTGGCGCGGAGGGTGCCCTGTGCTTCTCGGCCCGGAAGCGGCGCTGCGGAACTCGCTCCCTTCGG
>CAZVIG010000490.1:0-1929 GCA_964627395.1 uncultured Sedimenticola sp. | reverse complement strand
GCGCGCTTCCCGCACGAGCCCTATCGGCGCAAGCTCTACATCATGAAGCTGCGCCTGCTGCAGACCCTGGCGCAGTGCGAACGCCGGCTCGCCGGCGAGCCGGCGGACCCGGACGCCCCGGGCTACCGCAGCGAGGCCGACTTCATCCGCGACCTGGAGCTGATCGGCGACTCCCTGGCCAGCCACGGCGACCGCGACGCCGCCGAGGCGGAGCTGCTGGACCTGCTGCGCCTGGCGCGCACCTTCGGCTTCTATCTGGCGCGCCTCGACATCCGCCAGGAGTCCACCGTCCACACCGAGGCGGTGGCCGAGATCCTGCGCATCCTGGGGATCGAGGCCGACTACCCGGCGCTGGACGAAGAGGCCCGCATGCAGCTCATGGGGCGCCTCATCGAGCAGCCGCCGGCGCGCCCCGACCCGGAGCGCCTCTCGCCCATGACGCGCGAGGTGCTGGCGGTGTTCGACGTCGCGCGCGACGCCCTGGACCACATCAGCCCGCGCGCCGTGGGGCGCTACGTCATCTCCATGGCCCACCACGCCTCCGACGTGCAGCACGTCATGTTCCTCGCCGCCCTGTGCGGCCTGGCGGGGCGGCAGGGCGACCGCTTCCTGTGCCGCATCGGCGTCTCGCCCCTGTTCGAGACCATCGAGGACCTGCAGCACATCGAGCCGGTGATGAGCCGCCTGCTGGACGACCCGGTGTACCGCCGCCTGCTGGAGGCCCACGGCACCCTGCAGGAGGTGATGCTGGGCTATTCCGACTCCGCCAAGGACGGCGGCATCGTCGCCTCCGCCTGGTCGCTCTACCAGGCGCAGCGCCAGGTCATCGCCCTCGGCCTGGAGCGCGGCGTGCGCATCCGCCTGTTCCACGGTCGCGGCGGCACCATCGGGCGCGGCGGCGGCCCCACCCACCAGGCGATCACCTCCCAGCCCGCCGGCACCGTGCTGGGACAGATCAAGTTCACCGAACAGGGCGAGGTGCTCTCCTACAAGTACAGCAACAAGGAGACCGCCATCTTCGAACTGACCATGGGACTCACCGGGCTGATCACCGCCAGCCTGGGCCTGATCCAGCCGGCGCCGCGCGATCCCGACACCTATGCCGCCACCATGCAGGCCCTGCAGCGCAGCGGCGAACGCCACTACCGGCAGCTCACCGAGGAGACCCCCGGCTTCCTCGACTATTTCTACGAGGCCACGCCGGTGGACGAAATCGCCCTGCTCAACATCGGCTCGCGTCCCTCGCACCGCAAGAAGAAGGACCGCTCCAAGTACTCGGTGCGCGCCATCGCCTGGGTCTTCGCCTGGGCCCAGTCGCGCCACACCCTGCCCGCCTGGTACGGCCTGGGCAAGGCGCTGGAGGACTACTGCGGCGACGACCCGCAGCGCCTCCAGGACCTGCGCACCCTGTACCGCGAATGGCCCTTCTTCCGCGCCCTGCTGGGCAACACCCAGATGGCGCTGTTCAAGGGCGACATGCGCATCGCCGCCGAATACGCCGAACTGGCCAGCGACCAGGAGACCGCGCAGCGCATCTATGCGCTGGTGCGCGAGGAATACGAACGCACCCGCGACTGGATACTGCGCATCGCCGAGATCGAGGAACTGCTGGACGAGAACCCCCTGCTGAAGCGCTCCCTGCAGCGCCGCGACCCCTACCTGGACCCGCTCAACCACATCCAGCTCGCCCTGCTGCGGCGCTACCGCGACCCATCACTGGACGAGACCGAACGCGAGGCCCAGCTCGATCCCCTGCTGCGCAGCATCAACGCCATCGCCGCCGGTATGCGCAACACCGGCTGAGCCGCGGGAGGCGCGTAACGGCACCACTTTCCCAGATAATGAATATGGCGTTGTTGCCGCTGCGCGGCAGACCATTCTGACAGCGGGCGGCGGCCCGCACGCGCGTTCCTTTTCTTTGCTTGCCCA
>CAZVIG010000489.1:0-1934 GCA_964627395.1 uncultured Sedimenticola sp. | reverse complement strand
CACCTCCGAAACCCGCACCTCCGCCACCGTCGTCGCCGTCACCACCCGGCCGTCACCGAAGTCGAGCACCTCGTCGGGCCGTTTGGTGACGATGCGCACCGTCCGCGTTTCCCCCGTCGCCTGAGCCCGATAGAGGGCGTCCCGCGCGATGTTGGGATCAGCGAACAGAGCGTCGATGGCGGTCGCTATCGCCGTCATTCGATCATTCTCCGCCGCCAGTGGAAAACCGTTGACATCTCCAAAAGGATCACCAGTCCGCCGAAGTCATTCACGCGACCGCGTGTTAGGTCCTCTTGCCCCTGATCAGCACGCGCGGGCGGGTGCAGATGGGCAGCGGGTTGGACTGCACGTGCAGCGTCACCCAGCGCTGGAACTGGGTGTCCACCGCCTGCTTGGCGTAGCGTGGCAGGCCGATGGTGTTGACCGTCTCCACGAAGTCGGCCGGCGCGTTGTATTGCCTGAACAGCCCCGGCACGCCGACGGGGAAGAAGTAGGCCTTGTTGGTGTCGGTGAAGTCCACCGAGCCGACCTTGCCGCGATATTCCTCGAACACGATGCCGGCGTATTCGAACGAGCCCCGCGCCTGTCCCTGCCTGAGGAACAGCCCGTCGAGATGACGATCGTAGGCCTCGGTCACCTCCGGGTGGGTGATCAGATCATCGAAGAACGCGGAGCCGCACAGGGCGTGGATGTGCTCATAGGGCGTGGCTCCCAGCTCGTCCTCGATCTTGCGCTTGACCATGTGACATTTCTTCTTCACCGCGCCCGCCGCCGGCGTGGCGGCGTCGAGATCGAAGTCGATCTCCGCGTGCTGCGAAACGCCGAACTCGGTGAACAAGTCGTAGAGCACGGTGGAGCCGTCGGCGTCGAGGATCTGCCCTTTGATGGCGCCGATGCGCAGGTGCTCCAGCGTGGCGTCGATCTTCACGGCCATTTCCGCGAGGCGGTCGTTGACCACCTGCTGTACCCCGGCCAGGTCGTTCTCCGAGCCGAAGGCGCGCAGGTTCTGCACCTCGTCGGCCAGAATGGTGTCCTCCAGCGCGATGTGCGGCACGGTGAGCGAGCGGGCCTTGCGCTTGCCGCTGGTGTTCTGCACGGCGGGCGCGCCGCGGGCGGTGGTTTCCACCAGGGTGAGCGAGCCTTCCCGCTCCTCGATCAGAACGGAGGTGGTGGCCACGCCCTGCTCGCGGAACAGCCCCAACCGGCCGATCTTTCCCGGCACGTAGGGCATCTTGTTGATGGCGTCGGTGAGCGACACCATGGAGAAGGCGTCGGAGGTGAAGATATCGAGTGCGGGCATGAGTGGCGTTCTCCCGTGATGTCAGCGTGCGATGATGTTCTTTTCGGCGAGCTGCGCGAGCGCGGCCCGTTTCTGGTTGTCGGTGACGCCGTCGGGCCAGACGATCTCGGCGGCGTTGACCTCGGCCATACGGACGACGGCTACCGCGGTGACATCCCAGCCGGAAGCGTCCGCCGTGTCATGCAGGATGGCGGCGGCGACCTCCGCGCCGTTGTTGAGCGCCGGGTCGAGGTCGCGGTACTTGCCGCTGGAGGTGACCCTGCCGAGCACCGTGCCGGGCGCGAGCGTGCGGCTGGAGAGAATGGTGACGACCTCGCGGCTGATGGAGCCGTTGCCTTCAGAGACGATGAACCCGCCCTTGTGCGGGCCTTCCGTGAGCGTGGGCATCAGTGACCCTCCTTGTCGTTGATCCTGTTGCGGGCGGCGTAGATGGCGGCGGTGTCGATGACCGGTTCGCTCGAAGCCCTCGTCTCGCCGGTCTTCAGGCTACGGAT
Organism: uncultured Sedimenticola sp.; assembly: GCA_964627395.1. Taxonomy (GTDB): domain Bacteria; phylum Pseudomonadota; class Gammaproteobacteria; order Chromatiales; family Chromatiaceae; genus MONJU. The sequence continues at coordinate 140 of CAZVIG010000489.1, read as the reverse complement.
GGTGGCGGCCTCGTCCTCCGCCGCGCGGGCCTCCAGCAGGCTCTTGCGCACCTGCGCGGCCGGCACGGCCCTCGCGATGAAGTCAGCCGCCAGATCGCCCTTGCCGGCCAGCGCGCACAGCTCGTTGATCTCCGTGACAT
>CAZVIG010000488.1:0-1941 GCA_964627395.1 uncultured Sedimenticola sp. | reverse complement strand
TCAGCGGGTTGATCGGCCCGCCGCGGGGCGACAGAATCGCGCCATCCATCATTAGGGAGACCTGCCATGCGCATGCAGGAACGCATCGAACAGGTGCTGCGCGAGGGCTTCGCCCCGCTGCACATCGAGGTGGCGGACGAGAGCCACATGCACGACGTGCCGGAGGACGCGCAGTCGCACTTCAAGGTGACGTTGGTGAGCGAGGCCTTCGAGGGCCGGCCGTTGATCCAGCGCCACCGCGCCGTCAACCAGGCCCTGGCAGGCGAGATCATGGACAGCATCCATGCCCTGGCCCTGCACACCCTGACCCCGGAGGAGTGGTTCGCCCGCGGCGGCAAGGCCCCGGAATCACCGCCCTGTCTGGGCGGAGGGAAGGCATCGTGATCCTGCGCGCCGTGCGCTGGACCCTGGGCCAGCTCATCCTGGGCATCGACTGGCTGACCCGTCCTAAGCCGCCGCAACGCACGCCGGAGGCCCAGGCGGCCCTCGACGCCCAGACCCGCAATCTGGCGCTCTACCAGTTCCGGCTCTGTCCCTTCTGCGTCAAGGTGCGCCGCGCCATCCGCCGCCTGGGGCTGAACATCGAGCTGCGCGACGCCCTCAACGACCCGCGCCACAAGGCGACCCTGGTGGAACAGGGCGGCGAATACAAGGTGCCCTGCCTGGCGATCACCGAAGCAGACGGCAAGACCCGCTGGCTGTACGAGTCCAGCGACATCATCGCCTGGCTGGAAGAACGCTTCGGGCAGGCCTGAGCCGCCGCCGGGCGGCCATCCTGACACCGTCCCTCCCCCGCTTGCGGGGGAGGTCAGGAGGGGGAAAGCGTCAGAAGAGGAACCTCTGGCCGCTCAGTGCGCCTCGGAACCGTCCACCCCGTGGGCATGGCCGTGGGCCAGTTCCTCGGGGGTGGCCTCACGCACTTCCACCACCTTCAGCTCGAAACGCAGGTCCTTGCCCGCCAGCTCGTGGTTGCCGTCCACGGTCACGAACTGGTCGTCCACGTCGGTGACGGTCACCACCATGGGGCTGCCGTCGGGAAGCTGGGTCTGGAAGCGCATGCCCGGCTCGATCTGGTCCACGCCGGGGAAGTTGGCGCGCGGCACGCGCTCCACCAGGCCCTCCTGATGCGGGCCGAAGCCCTGTTCCGGGGTCAGCTCCACGGTCAGCTCGTCACCCACCGCATGGCCGTCCAGGGCCGCTTCCAGGGCCGGCAGCAACTGCTCGGCACCGTGCAGGTAGACCAGCGGGCCGTTGCTCTCGGACGAGTCGATCATCTCGCCCTGGCCGTCGAACAGCCGAAAATCCGCGGCCACCACGCAATTCTTTCCAATATTCACTCGTTCATCCTCTCTGGAGGGTTAAAGAAGGGACGGCTCGCGCCGTTAAGGGGAGGGATTCAGACACTTTCAGCAGCAGAGGTACCCGCTCATGGATCGCCTGTTCGCACCCGCGGAAACCATTATCGGCCGTCTGAGCTATACCGGCAAAATCTTTCTTCTCGTGGTTATCTTCGCGATTCCCGTCACATTCCTGTGGTGGCAGCAGTTCTCGCTCATCCAGGACGACATCCGGAACGCCGCCCGAGAGCGCCAGGGCCTGGAATACCTGGGCCGTGCCATTGCGGTCTACGAGGCCATTCCCCGCCACCGTGGCCTGTCCCAGGCGGTGCTCAACGGCGATCAGGCCGCCCGCGGCAAGCTGGACGCGGTGGCGCAGGAGGTGAACGCCGCACTGCAGCGCCTGACCGCCGACGAGGCACAGGACGTCTTCCAGGCCCGCGAACACGCCCGGATGATCGCGGACCGGTGGCGCAAGCTGCAGGCCGAGAACGACACCCTCTCCCCCGCGGAATCCTTCGAGCGCCACACCGCCCTGATCGACGAGGTCCATCGCCTGATCGCCCATTTCGCGGACCAGGCGGGCCTCACCCTGGACCGGCAC
>CAZVIG010000487.1:0-1958 GCA_964627395.1 uncultured Sedimenticola sp. | reverse complement strand
GCGCAGGCGGGCGCGCCCGTCCTCGTCCAGATCGTCTAGCCGCTGTCCCAGCAGTCGGCATTCGCCTCCGCTGGGCTCGTCCAGCCCCGCCAGCAGGCCCAGCAGGGTGGACTTGCCGGAGCCGGAGGCGCCCAGGATCGCCACCGCCTCGCCGCTGTTGACGACCAAATCCACACCCCGCAGGATGTGCAGCTCGCCCCCCTCGGGAGAGGGGACCCGTTTCGTCAGCGACCGTGCCTCGATGACCGTTTCGTTCAAGTTGCGACTCCTGCTGCCTCTGATCTGCCTGCTGCTGTGGAGCATACCGGGACTGGCCGGCACGCGCCCGGTACTGCTGGTCCTCGGCGACAGCCTGAGCGGGGGGTACGGCCTGCAGCCGGGGGAGGGCTGGGGGGACCTGCTGCGGCGGCGCCTGCAGGCGGAGGGGCTGGACTGGCAGGTGGTCAACGCCAGCATCACCGGCGACACCACCGAGGGTGGCCTGGCGCGCCTGCCGGCGGCCCTGCAACGCCACCGCCCCGCGCTGGTGGTGATCGAGCTGGGTGGCAACGACGGCCTGCGCGGCTTTCCCCTGGAGCGGATCCGCGCCAACCTGCGCCGCCTGGTGCAGCGGGCGCACGAGGCCGGCGCCCGGGTGCTGCTGCTGGGGGTGCGTCTGCCGGCCAACTACGGCGCCTACGGCGAGCGCTTCCACTCCCTCTACCGCGAGGTGGCTAAGGCCGAGGATGTGCCGCTGGTGGATTTCTTTCTCGAGGGCGTGGCCGAGACCCGCGCCCTGATGCAGGCCGACGGCATCCACCCGGCGGCCGCAGCCCAGCCGCGCATCCTGGACAACGTCTGGCGGGCGCTGCAACCCCTGCTTTCCCCGAACCCCACGGAAGGAGACTGACCCATGCCCGGACCGCATGCCATCGGGGTGATGGCGCTGACCCTCGTCGCCCTGGTGCTGTTCACGCGCGAGAAGATCCCGCTCGAGACCTCCAGCCTGTTCGTGCTGGTGGCCCTGACCCTGGGCTTCGCGCTCTTCCCCTACCAGCACGACGGCACCCAGCTCCATCCCGACGAGTTCCTGCTGGGCTTCGGTCACGAGGCCCTGGTGGCGGTGTGCGCCCTGATGATCGCCGGTCAGGGACTGGTGCGCACCGGCGCCCTGGAACCGGTGGGCCGCCTGCTGGCGCGCGCCTGGGGCAGCGCCCCGGCGCTGTCGCTGCTACTCACCCTGACGGTGGGCGCGATGCTCAGCGCCTTCGTCAACAACGTGCCCATCGTTGTGTTGCTGCTGCCGATCCTGATCAGCGTCTCCCTGCGCACGGGCCTGCCCGCCTCGCGGGTGCTGATGCCCATGGGCTTCGCCACCCTGCTGGGCGGCATGGGCACCACCATCGGCACCTCCACCAACCTGCTGGTGGTGAGCGTGGCCGCGGAGATGGGGCTGCGCCGCTTCGGCATGTTCGACTTCGTGGTGCCGGTGGCGATCGCCGGCGGCGCCGCCCTGCTCTACCTGTGGCTGGTGGCGCCGCGCCTGCTGCCGCCGCGCGACAGTCACCTGGGCGATGCCTCGCCGCGGGTGTTCACCGCGCAACTGCTGATCCCCGAGGGGAGCTGGGCCGACGGCCGTCCCCTGAAGGAAGTGATCGATAAGGCCGGCGGCGAACTGCCGGTGCTGCGCATCCTGCGCGGCGAGAACACCCAGTTGATCCCCCTGCCCGACGCCGTACTGCGCGCCGGCGACCGGCTGCTACTGGAGGACACCCCGGAACGGCTCAAGGAATACGAGTCGGTGCTCGAGGGCCAGCTCTGGGCCGGCGACAGCCGGGTGGACGAGGAACACCCGCTGGAGGCGAAGGACCAGCAGCTCGCCGAGGTGGTGGTCACCCAGGGCTCCTCCCTGGAGGGGGCCACCCTGGCCCAGTCGCGCTTCGTGGACCGCTACCAGCTCCGCACCCTGGCCCTGCACC
>CAZVIG010000486.1:0-1969 GCA_964627395.1 uncultured Sedimenticola sp. | reverse complement strand
CCGGCGGACGCGCCTGCCGCGCCGGCGAGGGGAGCCCCAATGTTGGACTGCTGCCGGAACCCCCTGCACATCGCCATCATCGGCAGCAGTCAGACATTGGGGCTCACCTCGCAGTCGCGGCAGGCGCGTCCGCCGGGGGGCGAGACCAGGTCCCAGATCGAGACCGCCAGCATCACCACCAGCCCCGGGTAGAACAGCCAGTCGCGCCAGGCGGCCAGCGCGGGGACCTCGAGCGCGCCGATGATCATCAGCGGTCCCACCAGGCCGGCCAGCAGGCGGTGCCACACCCGGTGCGAGCGGAAGGCGAGGAGGTTGGAGAGCAGCACCAAGCCTGCCAGCCAGGGCAGGTAGCGGACCAGCCCCAGCGACTCCAGCCCCAGCGAGCCGATGCCCAGTGCGGTGGCCAGGCCCGCCAGGGCGGGGAAGCAGGCGGTGCAGCTGAGGGCGGCGCCCAGGGTGCCGACGGCGCCGGCCTTGTCCAATATGCGTGCGAGGTTCATTTACAGTCTCCTTGCATTGTCGGGAATCCCAGTCTAGAACCTGTAGTGACTACAGATGCAAGGGGGCATTCATGGGCGACTGGATGGGCATCGGCGCCCTGTCGCGCCGCACCGGGGTCCAGGTGGAGACCATTCGTTACTACGAGCGCATCGGCGTCCTGCCGGCGCCGCCGCGCAGTGCCGGCGGCCACCGCCAGTACCGCGAGCAGGACCTGCGGCGGCTGGCCTTCATCCGCCGCGCGCGCGAGCTGGGGTTCAGCCTGGACGAGGTGCGCAGCCTGCTGTCCCTGGCCGATGGCGCCGACAGCTGTCGCCAGGCCCGTGCCGTGGCCCAGTCCCACCTCGAGGCCACCGAGGCTCGCCTCGCCGATCTGCAGCGCCTCGCCGCCAGCCTGCGCGAACTCACCCGCCGCTGCGACGAGGAGGGCGAGCCCGGCCGGTGTCCGCTGATCGACGACCTGTTTGCGGCGGGCGGGGCGGAGTGAGCCATCGGTCCCATCGAACCCGCGTTTCGAACCGCCAGGGACGCCAAGATGGGCGAAGGGTTTCTGGATTGTCATTTTGACCGGAGGCGGCGGCGCAGCCGGGCCGGAGTGGAGAAATCCCGAGGTTGTTCCGGTCGTGGGATCCCTCCACTCCGCCTGCGGCTCCGGTCGGGATCACAGAGGAGGACATTGCAGCTTTGGTCTGGCGAGAAAGGCTAGATGCCTGCTGTTAGGTTTCGGCTCACTTTGCGAACCTTGGCGTCCTTTGCGGTAAGACATGAAGCGAGGCCGGTCGCCCGCGTCTCAGCCGATCAGCTCCGCCACCCGCTGCCGTAGCGCCGGCACCACCTCGGCCTCGAACCAGGGGCGGTCGCGCAGCCAGCGGTTGTTGCGCGGGCTGGGGTGGGGCATGGGCAGCAGGACGGGCCAGTGGCGGCGCCAGTCGGCGACCACCTCGCCTACAGGTGGCATGCGCCGCTCGCGATACAGGTGCCAGGCGATGGCGTAGCTGCCCACCAGCAGGGTCAGTTCGATGCGCGGCATCCCGGCCAGCACCCGTTCGCGCCAGTGCTCGGCGCACTCGGGGCGCGGCGGCAGGTCCCCGCCGCGGCCGGTGCCGGGGTAGCAGAAGCCCATCGGCACCAGCGCCACCCGGCGAGTGTCGTAGAAGGTCTCGCGGTCGATACCCATCCAGTCGCGCAGGCGGTCGCCGCTGGGGTCGTTGAAGGAGATGCCGGTCTCGTGCACCCGCCGTCCCGGCGCCTGGCCCACCACCAGGATGCGCGCCTCGGGGTGGGCGTGGATCACCGGGCGCGGCGGATAGGGCAGGGCCCCGGCACAGGCGCGGCAGGCGCGGATCTCGGCCAGCAGGGCGTCGAAGGGGCTCAGCATTCGGCCAGCAGCCGCTCCATCATGCGCTGTGCCTGGCCGGCATAACCGCCGCCGAACAGGTTGGCGTGGTTGAGGATGTGGTACAGGTTGTAG
>CAZVIG010000485.1:0-1981 GCA_964627395.1 uncultured Sedimenticola sp. | reverse complement strand
GTGCAGGGCACCTTGAAGACTGGCCAGAAGATGCAGGTTATGTCCACGGGGCGCAGCTATCTGGTGGACAGTGTCGGCATCTTCACGCCCAAGCGGCAGGAGACCGGCGAGCTGCGTGCCGGCGACGTGGGTTTCGTCATCGCCGGCATCAAGGAGATCGACGGCGCCCCGGTGGGCGACACCCTGACGCTGGCCGACCGCCCTGCGGCCGAGCCGCTGCCCGGTTTTCAGAAGGTGCAGCCGCGGGTGTTCGCCGGGCTCTATCCGGTCAGCTCCGACGACTATGAGGATCTGCGCGAGGCCCTGCAGAAGCTCCGGCTCAACGACGCAGCGCTGCACTTCGAGCCCGAGACCTCGGAGGCGCTGGGCTTCGGTTTCCGCTGCGGCTTCCTCGGCATGCTGCACATGGAGATCGTGCAGGAGCGCCTGGAGCGCGAATACGATCTGGATCTGATCACCACCGCGCCGACGGTCATCTACGAGGTGGCGCTCAGCGACGGTGGGGTGATCCAGATCGACAACCCCGCCGATCTGCCGGACCCGGCGCGCATCGAGGAGATCCGCGAGCCCATCATCGAGGCGCACATCCTGGTGCCCCAGGAGCATCTGGGCAACGTGATCAATCTCTGCATCGAAAAGCGCGGCGTGCAGAAGAACATGCTCTATGTCGGCGGCCAGGTACAGCTCAGCTACGAGCTGCCGATGAACGAGGTGGTGCTGGACTTCTTCGACCGGCTCAAGTCGGTGAGCCGCGGCTATGCCTCCTTCGAGTACGAATTCAAGCGCTTCCAGGCCGCCAACCTGGTCAAGCTCGATATCCTCATCAACGGCGAGCGTGTGGACGCCCTGTCGCTGATCGTGCACCGCGACAATGCCGAGTCGCGCGGCCGCGAACTCACCGAGAAGATGAAGGAGATCATCCCCCGCCAGATGTTCGAGGTGGCGATCCAGGCGGCCATCGGCAGCAAGATCATCGCCCGCTCCACGGTCAAGGCGCTGCGCAAGAACGTCACCGCCAAGTGTTATGGCGGCGACGTGACCCGCAAGCGCAAGCTGCTGGAGAAACAGAAGGCGGGCAAGAAGCGCATGAAACAGGTCGGCAAGGTGGAGATCCCGCAGGAGGCCTTCCTGGCGGTGCTGCACGTCGGCAAGGACAACAAGTAATCACAAGAGGGGCCGCGCCACAGGCCGGCAGGACGACAGCATGGATACACTGATTCTCTTCGGTTTCTTCGGCGGGCTGGTCTGGATCATCCTGCAGTTCGGCATCGAGCAGGCGCTCGCCGCCGGCGCCCTGGTCACCGGCCTGGTGTGGCTGATCTACCGCCTGGCGAAGGGACGCCAGCCGCGCGAGTCACTGCCGGGCTATGTGGAATACGCCCGTTCCTTTTTTCCCATCTTTGCCGTGGTGCTGCTGCTGCGCGCCTTCGTGGCCGAGCCCTTCCGCATCCCCTCGGGTTCCATGATGCCGACCCTGCTGGTGGGCGACTTCATCCTGGTGAACAAGTTCACCTACGGCCTCCGGATGCCGGTCACCAAGACCAAGTTCCTGGAGGTGGACGAGCCCAAGCGCGGCGACGTGGTGGTGTTCCGCTATCCGGTGAATCCCAAGTTCGACTACATCAAGCGTCTGATCGGTCTGCCGGGGGACCGCATTCGCTACCAGGACAAGACCCTCTACATCAACGGCAAGCCGCAGAAGCTCACGCCCGTCGTCCCCTATCAGCCGGTGGGCTCGGGCGGGCGGGCGCTGGGCTCGATCGAGATGATCGAGGATCTGGAAGGCGTCAAGCACCCGGTGCTGATCAATCCCATGGCACCCGACTTCAATCCCGCCTGCACCTTCATGGGACACCGCGAGATCGTGGTGCCGGAGGGTCACTACCTGATGATGGGCGACAACCGCGACGACTCCAACGACGGCCGCTGCTGGGGCTTCGTGCCCGAGGAGAACCTGGTGGGCAAGGCCTTCCTGATCTGG
>CAZVIG010000484.1:0-1999 GCA_964627395.1 uncultured Sedimenticola sp. | reverse complement strand
GTAGAGCACCACGAACAGCTTCATGAACTCCGAGGTCTGCAGGCTCAGCGGCCCCACCCCCACCCAGCGCATGGCGCCGTTGGCCTCGCGCCCCAGCCCGGGCACGAACACCAGCGCGAGCAGCGCCAGCCCCAGGAAATAGAGCCAGGTACTGCCCCGCTCCCACCACTGCACCGGGGTGAACCAGGCCAGCGCCGCGCCGCCCACCCCCAGCGCCAGGGCGAACAGATGGCGTTCCAGATAGTGCAGCGGATCGCCGCTGCGCATTCCCAGATGGATGGAGGCGGAGGCGACCATCACCACCCCGATCCCCAGCAGGGTGCCGGCGACCAGCAGCAGGAAGCCGTCCGGGCCGCGCGCGGTGCGTGCCGCGGCGCCGCGGCTGCGCGCCATGGAGGCATTGTCCAGGGCCGCCGCGGTCATGCGCCCAGCCTCCTCACCAGGCCGCGGAAGCGGTCGCCGCGCTCGGCATAGTTGCGGAACTGGTCGAAGCTGGCGCAGGCCGGCGCCAGCAGCACGTGGTCGCCAGGGCGCGCCATCTCCAGCGCCAGACCCACCGCCTCTTCCAGATCGGCGGCATCCGCCAGGGCGCAGGAAGACGGCACCGCGGGGCGGATCGCCTCCCGGTCGCGTCCCATCAGCACCACCCCGCGCGCGCAGGCCGCCAATGCCTCAGTCATCTCGCCGAAGTCGCCGCCCTTGCAGTCGCCGCCGAGGATGATCACCGCGCGCGGCTCGTCCCCGGCGTGCAGGCCGCGCAGCGCCGCCAGCGCCGCACCCACGTTGGTGGCCTTGCTGTCGTTGTACCAGCGCACCCCGTTCACCTCGCCGACGAACTCGCAGCGGTGCGGCAACCCGGGGAAACGGCGCAGCACCCCGGCCATGGTCTCCGGCGGCACCTCCAGGGCGCTGCCGATCGCCAGGGCGGCGAGCGCATTGGCGCGGTTGTGGCGCCCCGGGATCAGCACCTCGTCCGCCGCCATCAGCGGCTGTTCGCCGCGGCACAGCCAGTCGCGCCCGTCGATGCGGCGCACCCCGAACTGGCGCGCGTCAGCCGGTTCGCCGAGGGTGAAGCGCCAGTCCTCGCCGTGCGCCGGCATCGCCATCACCAGCGGGTCGTCGGCGTTGCGCAGCGACAACGCGGCCTTGTCGAGGATGCGCGCCTTGGCCGCCGCATAGGCGTCCAGATCCGGATAGCGGTCCATGTGATCGGGCGAGACGTTGAGCACCGCGGCCACCGCCGGCGCCAGCGAGGCGGTGGTCTCGAGCTGGAAGCTGGAGAGTTCCAGCACATACAGCTCCGCCCGCTCCTCCAGCAGGTCCAGGGCCGGGGTACCGAGATTGCCGCCCACGCCGACGCGGCGCCCGGCGGCCTTGAGCATCTCGCCCACCAGGGTGGTGACGGTGCTCTTGCCGTTGGAGCCGGTGATCGCCACCACCGGGGCCTCGACCGCGCGCGCGAACAGCTCGATGTCGCCGAGCACCGGCACGCCGCGCGCCATCGCGGCCGCCACCTGGGGCGTGGAGAGCGGCACCCCTGGGCTGACCACCAGCATGTCCGCCTGGGCGAACACCGCCTCGTCGAAGTCGCCGAGGAACACTGCCAGATCGGCGTACTCGCGCTGCAGCTCCGCCAGGCCCGGCGGCTCGGCGCGGCTGTCGGCGATCGCCACCTGCATCCCCTGGCGCCGCAGGTAGCGGGCCACCGAGAGGCCGGTGGCGCCCAGCCCCACCACCAGGGTGCGCTGCTGTCGGTCGCTCTGTGCCATGGCGGTCATATCGCAGCCCTCACCGGATCTTCAGGCTGGCCAGACCGACCAGCACCAGGATGACCGTGATGATCCAGAAACGCACGATGACGCGCGGTTCCGGCCAGCCCTTCAGCTCGAAATGGTGATGCAGGGGCGCCATGCGGAAGATGCGCTTGCCGGTGAGCTTGAACGACGCCACCTGCAGGATCACCGACACCGTCTCCATCACGAAGACGCCGCCCATGATG
>CAZVIG010000483.1:0-2000 GCA_964627395.1 uncultured Sedimenticola sp. | reverse complement strand
GATCCAGGCGCCCGCGGCGTCCTTGTGGCAGTCCCAGCCGGCGGCGGGCGCCAGTCCCGCCAGTCCCAGGCCGCAGGCCAGGGTCAGCAGGCGCAGCCGGCTTGCCGATGGCGGATGAACGGGTTGCGGGTTGCGAGGTGGCACGTTGCTGATTCTTCTGCCTGGGCTGCTGGGATGCGCGGGCGGGGCCGGCTTCATGGGTCGCTAAAATCTCATAGAATGCCCCCTTCTTCAATGTGAACGGGAAGGGAGATGCCCCGCAGAGAGGCGCAATTGCGCACATGGCTGGCCAGCGCCTGCGAGCTGCCGGCCTTCGAGATGGTGCCCGCCTCGGGCGACGCCAGCTTTCGGCGCTATTTCCGGCTGCGGCTGGCCGACGGGCGCAGCCTGATCGCCATGGACGCCCCGCCGGACAAGGAGGACTGCCGCCCCTTCGTGGACGTCAATGCGCGCCTGGAGGCGGCCGGGGTGCATGTGCCGCATATCCATGCCCAGGACCTGGCGCAGGGTTTCCTGCTGCTGGAGGACCTGGGCGAGCGCCTCTATCAGCACGCCCTGGACGAAGACAGCGCGGACCGGCTCTACGGCGAGGCGATCGACGCCCTGCTGCGCATCCAGCAGGCGGACGCCGACGGCCTGCCGCCCTACGACCGCGACCTGCTGATGCGGGAGATGGCGCTGTTTCCGGAGTGGCTGCTGGGCACCCATCTGGGCACGCCGCCGGACGCCGGCGAGCAGGCGATGCTGGCGGAGACGTTCGAACTGTTGGTGGCGAACGCCCTGGAGCAGCCGCGGGTGCTGGTGCACCGCGACTACCATTCGCGCAACCTGCTGGTGTGCGAACACGACAGCCCCGGGGTGATCGACCACCAGGATGCGGTATTCGGGCCCATCACCTACGATCTGGTGTCGCTGCTGCGCGACTGTTATCTGAGCTGGCCGCCGGAGCGGGTGCAGGGCTGGCTGGAGTCCTGGGCGGAGCGGGCCTGCGCCGCGGGGCTGCTGGCGGAGGCGGAGCGGGCGCGGCTGCCCCGCTGGTTCGACCTGATGGGGGTGCAGCGCCACCTCAAGGCGGCCGGGATCTTCGCCCGGCTCTGTCATCGGGACGGCAAGCCGGGCTATCTGGCGGACATCCCGCGCACCCTGGGCTACATCGTGGCGGCGGGCCAACGCCATCCCGAGCTGGCGCCGCTGGCCGCGCTGATCCAGGAGCGGGTGCTGCCGCACCTGGAGGCGGCCTGAGATGACCCTGCCGCCCGGCCTGCGCGAGGTGCGCCTGCTCACCTTCGATCTGGACGATACCCTCTGGCCCTGCTTCCCCACCATCCAGGCCGCGGAGCAGGAGGTGCACGACTGGTTCCGCCAGGCCGCGCCGCCCCTGGCCGAGCACTACGACATCGACAGCCTGCGTGCGCACCGCATGCAGCTTGCGCGCGATCTGCCGCATCTGGCGCACGACCTCACCGCGCTGCGCCTGCGCAGCTACCGTGAGCTGGCGCGCCGCCACGGCCTGGCGGAGGAGATCGCGGAACAGGCGAACGCCATCTTCCGCCGCGCGCGCAACCGGGTCAGCCCCTACGAGGAGGTGATCGGCGAGCTGCAGCGCCTGCGCCGCCGCTTCGTGCTGGTGGCGGTGAGCAACGGCAATGCCCAGGTGGAACGAACCCCGCTGGCGGGACTGTTCCATCACGCTTTCATGGCCGAGGAGGTGGGGGCGGCCAAGCCCGATCCGGCCCTGTTCGAGGCGGCCAGTCGCGCCAGCGGCATCCCCTTGTCGCAGGCGGCGCATCTGGGCGACGACCCGGAGCGGGACGTGGCAGCGGCGCGCCGCGCCGGCATGCACGCCATCTGGATCAACCGCGAGGGACGCGACTGGCCCGAGGGGCTGGCGCCGCCGGATCTGGAGGTGCCGGACCTGCGTCACCTGAGCGATCTGCTGTTGGAGGAGGAATCCGTCTCATGCACCCGGAGCTGAAAAGGGAACTCAAGATCTGGGGGCC
>CAZVIG010000482.1:0-2002 GCA_964627395.1 uncultured Sedimenticola sp. | reverse complement strand
CACCAGTTCATCGAACCGGTGCACCTGCTGGTGGCCATGCTCGACCAGGAGGGCGGCAGCATTCGCCATCTGCTCACCCAGGCGGGGGTGAACGTGGACCAGCTGCGCTCCGCCCTGGGCGAAGCCATGGACCGCCTGCCGCGCGTGCAGGGCGCCGAGGGCGAAGTGCACATCTCCAACGACCTCAACCGCCTGCTCAACATCACCGACAAGCTGGCCCAGCAGCGGGGAGATCAATACATCTCCTCCGAGCTGTTCCTGCTGGCGGCCGTGGAGGACAAGGGACCGGTGGGCGAAATCCTGCGCAAGGCCGGCGTGACCAAGAGCGTGCTCGAGCAGGCCATCGAAAAAATGCGAGGGGGGCAGACCGTGAACGATCCCAATGCCGAAGAGCAGCGTCAGGCGCTGGAGAAATACACCATCGACCTCACCGAAAAGGCCGAGCAGGGCAAGCTCGACCCGGTGATCGGGCGTGACGCCGAAATCCGGCGCACCGTCCAGATCCTCCAGCGGCGGACCAAGAACAACCCGGTGCTGATCGGTGAGCCTGGAGTGGGTAAGACCGCCATCGTCGAAGGTCTGGCCCAGCGCATCGTCAACGGCGAGGTGCCCGAGGGCCTCAAGGGCAAGCGGCTGTTGTCGCTCGACATGGCGGCGCTGATCGCCGGGGCCAAGTTCCGCGGCGAGTTCGAGGAGCGCCTCAAGGCGGTGCTCAACGACATCGCCAAGTCCGAGGGGCAGATCATTCTGTTCATCGACGAGATCCACACCATGGTGGGGGCCGGCAAGGCCGAGGGCGCCATGGACGCCGGCAACATGCTCAAGCCGGCCCTGGCCCGCGGCGAGCTGCACTGCATCGGCGCCACCACCCTCGACGAATATCGCCAGCACATCGAAAAGGATGCCGCCCTGGAGCGGCGCTTCCAGAAAGTGCTGGTGGACGAGCCCTCGGTGGAGGACACCATCGCCATTCTGCGCGGGCTCAAGGAGCGCTACGAGGTGCACCACGGGGTGGAGATCACCGATTCGGCGATCATTGCCGCGGCGACCCTGTCGCACCGCTACATCACCGACCGGCAGCTGCCCGACAAGGCCATCGACCTGATCGACGAGGCGGCGGCCCGCATCCGCATGGAGATCGACTCCAAGCCCGAGCAGCTGGACAAGCTGGAACGGCGCCTGATCCAGCTCAAGATCGAGCGCGAGGCGCTGGCCAAGGAGACCGACGAGGCTTCCCGCAAGCGGCTGGAGAACCTGCAGGAAGAGATCGACAAGCTGGAGCGCGAGTACTCCGACCTGGAAGAGATCTGGAAGGCCGAGAAGGCCGCGGTGCAGGGTGCCCAGCATATCAAGGAAGAACTGGAACGCGCCCGCCAGGAGCTGGAGACCGCGCAGCGCGCCGGCGACCTGGCACGCGCCGGCGAGCTGCAGTACGGCCGCATCCCGGAGCTGGAAAAACAGCTCGATATGGCGACCCAGGCCGAGACGCAGGAGTTCAAGCTGCTGCGCAACAAGGTCACGGAGGAAGAGATCGCAGAAGTGGTGTCCAAGTGGACCGGCATCCCCGTCTCCAAGATGCTCGAAGGCGAGCGTGAGAAGCTGCTGCGCATGGAAGAGGAGATCAGCAAGCGCGTGGTGGGCCAGGACGAGGCGGTCAAGGCCGTGTCCGATGCCATCCGGCGTTCACGTGCTGGCCTGTCCGATCCCAACCGGCCCAACGGCTCCTTCCTGTTCCTGGGCCCGACCGGTGTCGGCAAGACCGAGCTGTGCAAGGCGCTGGCCGACTTCCTGTTCGATACCGAGGAGGCGTTGATCCGCATCGACATGTCCGAGTTCATGGAGAAGCATTCCGTGGCGCGGCTGATCGGTGCGCCGCCCGGCTATGTCGGCTATGAAGAGGGCGGCTACCTGACCGAGGCGGTGCGGCGCAAGCCCTACTCGGTGATCCTGATGGACGAGGTGGAGAAGGCCCACCCGGACGTGTTCAACGTGCTGTTGCAGG
>CAZVIG010000481.1:0-2005 GCA_964627395.1 uncultured Sedimenticola sp. | reverse complement strand
GTTCTCCACCTGCGCCCCGCGCCAGCCATAGATGGACTGGTCGTCGTCGCCCACGCAGCAGATGTTGCCGTTCTCCCCCGCCAGCAGCCGCAACAGCAGATATTGCGCCACGTTCGTGTCCTGATACTCGTCCACCAGGATGTAGCGGAAACGCCTGCGATATTCCTCCAGCAGGAACGCATCCGCCTGCAACAGCTTCAAGGGCTTCACCAGCAGGTCGCCGAAATCCACCGCGTTGAGCTGCGATAGGCGCTCCTGATAGGCGGCATAGAGCGCCTTCGCGTTCACCCCGTATCCGGCGAAGGCCTCGCGCTCCGGCACGTCCTCCGGCAGCAGCCCGCGGTTCTTCCAGCCGTCGATGAGCGCCGCCATCTGCCGCGCCGGAAAGCGCTTCTCGTCCACGTTCGCCGCCGCCATCACCTGCTTCAGCAGGCGCAGCTGGTCGTCGTCGTCGAGGATGGAGAAGCCGCGCGCAGGCCCTGCCGCTTCCGCGTGGCGCTGCAGGAACTTCAGCCCGATGGAGTGAAACGTCCCCAGCCAGCCCATGCCCTCCACCATGTCGCCGATGAGCGCGCGGATGCGCTCGCGCATCTCGCCGGCGGCCTTGTTGGTGAAGGTGACGGCCAGAATCTGCCCCGGCCACGCCAGGCGCGAGGCGAGGATATGCGCCAGCCGCGTGGTCAGCGCGCGGGTCTTGCCCGTGCCGGCGCCGGCCAGCACCAGCAGCGGCCCTTCGGTGGTCAGCACCGCCTCGCGCTGCTCCGGGTTCAGCCCGGCCAGATAAGGCGGCTCGCCCGACGCCTCGGCGCCAGGCGCCTGCGGCGCCGCTTCCTGCCGCGGCGGCTCCTGCCACACGTCATCGAGATCGAACGGATCGGCCATCTGTCCCGCCAGGGTGGAGATTCGCCTTCATTCGCGTTCCGTTCTAGCACACCCGCACCATGCCGCGCGACCCGCCTGCGCCGGTTTTCCTCACCGGTGTTCCTCCAGCTCCGCCTCCACCAGCGCGTCGTTGTAGGCCTCCAGCGCCTTCGCGTAATCGGCCCAGCCCACCAGCCTGCCCTTCGCGTCCACCACCGCCAGCCGCGAGAAATTGCCCCGGTTGAAGGCGCGCAGGGCCTTCTCCAGCGTATCGTCCGGGCGCAGCTGCGGGCGGGCATCGAACGGCTCCGGCACCGTGCGCGAGGCGCCCTTCTCCCGCGGCGTCAGGAACGCCTTCACCGTCATCGTGCGCATGATGCGCCGGTGCGGCCCGCTGGCCAGATCCAGCCCGCGCTGCTGCAACTGCCAGTGAAAGAAGCTGCGCGCCGCCATCACCTGCATCACCACCGCCGCCACGGAGGTCGCCAGCAACAGCGCGATGGTTATGGCGTAGTCCCGCGTCATCTCGAACACGATGAGCGCCGTGGAAAGCGGCGCCCCCAGCACCGCGCCGGCCACCGCCGCCGTGCCCACCAGCGCATACGCCCCCACGTCCGAGGCCGCCTCCGGCGCCAGCCAACCCACCACCTGCCCCACGATGCCGCCGGTCATGGCGCCCAGGAACAGCGACGGCGAAAACACCCCGCCGCCGAAGCGCGAGGCCAGCGTGATGGCGGTGGCCAGCATCTTCGCCACCAGCAGCACCAGCAGGAACAGCAGGTCGTAGCGCCCGCGCAGCGCCTGGCTCGTGGCCTCATACCCCACGCCCAGGATCTCCGGCACGAACACGCCCATCAGCCCGATGACGGCACCCCCCGCCACCGGCCGCAGCCACAACGGCATGGGCATGCGCCGCGCCTGCAGGTCGAAGGCCTCCACCATGCGCAGGAAGGCCACCGCCACGAACCCCGCCAGCAGCCCCAGCAGCAGAAAGGCGGGTATCTCGAAGTGAGAGGATATGGCCAGTTCCGGCAGCGTGAAGGCGGGCTGATCGCCCAGATGCACCCGCGTAATGAGCGCCCCCGCCACCGAGGCCAGCACCGTCGGCACGAAGGCGGAGAGCGCGTAATGCCCCAGAATCACC
>CAZVIG010000480.1:0-2017 GCA_964627395.1 uncultured Sedimenticola sp. | reverse complement strand
GACGTTCTGGTAGAAGTCCTCGAAGCGGTCGATGGCGCGGATGTCGATGTAGTAGATGGTCACCTGGGCGTCGTCGTAGGCATCCACCACGTAGTGGGTCTGCTTGAGCGAGGCCATGCAGCAGATGCGCGAGCAGTGGAACAGGTGGTTGCGGTCGCGCGAGCCGGCGCACTGGATGAAGGCGACGTTCTTCGCCTCCTTGCCGTCGCTGGGACGGATGATCTTGCCGCCGGTCGGGCCCTTGGGATCGGCCATGCGCTCGAACTCGACGTTGGTGATGACGTTCTCGTAGCGGTCGTAGCCGTAGGGCTGGATCTTGGCCGCGTCGTAGGGCTTCCAGCCGGTGGCCCAGATCACCGCGCCGCAGGGGAACTTGATCTCCTGCTCCTGCATGTCCAGGTCGATGGCGTCGTACTTGCAGGCATCCTTGGCCTTCTGCGCGTCATCGGTGCCGATGATGCGCGGATCCAGCACATACTGCATGGGGTGCGCCATCACGTGCGGCAGATAGGCGCCCTTGCGCTTGCTCATGCCGTAGTCGAACTCGTTGTCGAATTCGGCCTCCACGGCCTTGGCGCAGTCGCCGCAGGCGGTGCAGTTGTCGTTGACGTAGCGCGGGCTGAGCTTCACCGTGGCGGTGTAGTTGCCGGGCTCGCCCTCCAGGCCGGTCACCTCGGCCATGGTCAGCACCGTCACGTTGGGGTTCATCTTGATGCGCCGCTGGTTGATCTCCTGGCCGCAGGTCGGATGACACAGCTTGGGGAAATACTTGTACAGCTGGCTGACTCTGCCGCCCAGGAAGGGGCGCTTCTCGACCAGTACGACCTTCTTCCCGGTCTCGGCGGCTTCGAGCGCGGCCGTCATGCCGCTGATGCCGCCACCGACGACGAGAATGGTCTCGTTGGTGGCTACGACTTCCGTCATGGATATTCCTCCGTCGCGGATACTCAAGAATGCGTGGCCCGGCAGCAGGGCTGGCCAGACGCTGGCCCGGGGGCCCAGGGATGGGTAAAGATACTCTCCCCCGCGGTCCACTACCATGCGCCAACAATCGAATTTTCCGATGTGCTAATAGATGGTGCATATAAAGGTATGGAAGGCCGGTCGTGAATGGTTTTCATTAGCGCGGGCCGGGTTGCCGCGGGCGCCGTCGCCGCCCATCATGGCGCCGGATTCCAGCAGGAGGAGCGCGCGTGAGCGACCAGACCCGGGTGATCCGGCCCGAACAGCACTACATCACCGAGGAACCCTACTACGAGCCGGTGGGCGAGGAGATCGCCGTGTTCGAGGCGGCCTGGCGCAACGGCCTGCCGGTGTTGCTAAAGGGCCCCACCGGTTGCGGCAAGACCCGCTTCATGGAACACATGGCCTGGCGCCTGAAGCGGCCGCTGATCACCGTCTCCTGCCACGACGATCTGACCGCCTCCGATCTGGTGGGTCGCTTCCTGGTGCGCGGCGGCGAGACGGTCTGGGTGGACGGGCCGCTGGCCGCGGCGGTGCGTGCCGGCGCCATCTGCTATCTGGACGAGGTGGTGGAGGCGCGCAAGGACACCACCGTGGTGATCCACCCCCTGGCCGACGACCGCCGCGTCCTGCCCATGGAAAAACTGGGGGAACTGCTCGAGGCGGGGCCGGAATTCTGCCTGGCCATGTCCTACAACCCCGGCTACCAGTCGGTGCTGAAAGAGCTGAAGCAGTCCACCCGCCAGCGCTTCGTGGCGCTGGAGTTCGACTACCCGGAGCCGGCGCTGGAGGCGCGCATCATCGAGAAGGAATCGGGCGTGGAGCGCGACCTGGCGGAGCGCCTGGTGAAGTTCGCCCACATGACCCGCAACCTCAAGGGCCAGGGGCTGGACGAGGGGGCCTCGACCCGGCTGCTGGTGCACGCGGCCAAGCTGATCGCCAGCGGCGTGGCCCCGGTGACCGCCTGCCGTGCCTGCGTCGCCCAGGCGCTGACCGACGAGCCGGACATGCTGGTGGCGGTCAACGAGCTGTCGGCCTCTTTGTTCTAGGCGAC
>CAZVIG010000479.1:0-2029 GCA_964627395.1 uncultured Sedimenticola sp. | reverse complement strand
TGAGCGCGGCCGCGCTCACCAGGGCATGAAGGTCTTCATCATCCGCATGGGGCGACCGAGGTCGCGGTTCATGCGGTAGGTGCTGATGTTCAGCCCCTGCACCGCCGCGTTCATCGCCCCGGTGTTGTAGGTGATCGAGCGCATCGAGCGGTCCATCGAACTGATGTTGGTCAGCATCGGCTCGAGGGTGGCCACCTTGTGATCGATGGAATCCAGACTCACCGTCATCGCCCGCACATTGGTGGTGAGCTGTCCCATGTTCTTGGCCACCGCCTGCATGTTGCCCGCCAGGGTGGTCATGTTGGTGTCCACACTGATCGCCAGATAGTGCACGTCGCGCTGCAGGTTGTAGATCAGATAGAAGCCGTACACCGCCAGCACGATGAAGGCGAACAGGGAGGGGTAGATGATCAGCTCCCAGCGGCGGGCGCTGGATTCGAACACCTCCGACAGGCGGGCGTATTCGTCCTCGTGAGAGATGCCGCCCTTGGCGGGGGTGGGCTGCTGTTCCTGTTCGCTCATGTCCGGGGCACCGATAGGATGGTTTTATGGTTCCTAAAATAGCATGCCGGGGCTTCTGCGACACTAACACCGGTAAACAAGGACTTGCTGCAGGGTCTTTCAGCAATCCCTGAAAAACGCGCTCAGTTCGCGGTGCGGCGCGGCGCCTCCAGCACCTCGGCGCGCGGGTCCCCCGCCTTCTTCAGCAGGCTTATCACCAGCTTCAGCGACTCGGCCCGGCCCGGCATGCGCCGCAGGCGGATGCCGGCCTGGTAATAGGCGTCCAGCGCGTCTTGGGGACGCCCCATGGCGTAGTAGAGGTTGCCCAGCTCGCCGAAGGCGTCCGCGTCCTTGGGGTGCTGGTGCAGATGCTCCAGATAGAAGGACTCGGCCTCCGCCAAGCGGCCGGCGATGAACGCCTGGCGCGCCTTCACCAGCAGCGGCGGCAGCCCCGGCCAGGGGTTGTCCGACTCGCCCTGCGCGGCGCCCTCCCCGCTCGGCTGCTCCGAGAGCGGCCGCAGCCGATGCTTGGCCGGCGGTGCCGGTTTCGGCTTGGAGGCAGCCGCAGGCGCGGGAGGCGCCGCGGGCTTCGGCTCCTGGGTGGCCGCCACGATCTCCTCCGGCAGCAGGGGGCGGAACTGGCTGCCCTGCTTCTCCGGCGCCACCGGCCGTGCCGGCTTGGGCGGTGTCGGCACCCGCGCCTCGGCCACCGTCGCCTGCTCGGGCGGCGGCCCCTTGGGCGGCTGCTTGGCGTCGAAGATGGGCTCGTAGAAGACGATGCCCACCACCGCGAAGGCCAGGAAGCCCAACGCCACCAGATGGGTCATCAACCAGTTGCCGAAATCACCTATCCACTTGCCCATGATTCACCCCAGCAGATCGGGATACAGCGCCGCCGCCAGCGCATTCCATTCCGCAGCGCCCTTGCTGCGCGGTTGTTGCTCGAACACCGCCAGCCCCTCGCTGAAGGAGCGACGGTAGGCGGTACGTTGCGCCAGCCGCGGCTTCAGATAGCGGATGTCCGGCAGGCTCACCAACGCCGCCGCCGCCTCGTCCGATTCGCGGATGGCATGGTGGGTGTCAGCGCGGTTGATGAAGCCCAGTACCTCCACCTCCCGGTCGCCGGCGTTCGCCTTGACGAAGCGCAGGAAGCGCTGGGTGGACCAGATGTCCGCCTGGCTGGGCGGTACCGGCACCAGGATGCGGTCGGCGACACCGATCGCCCGCTTCAGGTTGTCCATGGAGGCGGTGCCCACGTCCACCAGCACCTGGTCGTGGGACTGGAGCTGCTCGGGGTCGCTCAGGGCGGAGGCCGGCAGGCGCGGCACCAGGGGCCGGTAGCCCTCCTCCTCGCGCACCTGTAACACGTCGGAAAGCGTCGACTGGGGGTCGGCATCCACCACCGCCACGTCGGCCTCGGCCAGGGCCAGCCAGATGGCCAGATTGAAGGTGACGGTACTCTTGCCCGAGCCCCCCTTGAGGCTCCCGATCATCGTTATCATGGCGCCCTAGCCCTCTCTCGTTCTTC
>CAZVIG010000478.1:0-2030 GCA_964627395.1 uncultured Sedimenticola sp. | reverse complement strand
GTGGTGCAGGTGGGCAGCTTCTCCAGCCTGGAGAACGCCCGCAAGCTGGTGCGCAAGCTGCGTAAGGCCGGCTTCCAGACTCTGGACCCCGAACCGGTGGAACTCCGCGGCAAGCGGCTCTACCGGGTGCGGGTGGGGCCGGTGCTGGAGAAGGCGGCGGCGGAGAAGCTGCTGCCGCGGGTGAACAAGGTGACCGGCACCCGCGGCAAGGTGCGCCCCTACCCGTGAGCCGCTCTGGTAGAATCCGCAGCCTGTGAAACGCCCCGAGAGAGCTGCTGAATGGCCTGGCTGGACTATGTGCTGATCGGCATCGTGCTGGTGTCGTCCCTGATCAGCCTGGCGCGGGGCTTCGTGCGCGAGGCCTTCTCCCTGGCCGTCTGGGTGTTGGCCTTCTGGGTGAGCTGGAGCTTCTTCCGCGAGGTGGCGGTCCAGCTTCAGCCCTGGATCCAGTCGCCCACCGTCCGTCTGGGACTCGCCTTCGCCGGCCTGATGGTGCTGACCCTGGTGCTGGGCGGGCTGGTGAACTACCTTCTGGTGCAACTGGTGGAGCGTACCGGCATGTCCGGCACCGATCGCTTCATCGGCATGATCTTCGGCGCCGCGCGCGGCGTGCTTCTGGTATCGGTGCTGGTGCTGCTGGCGGGACTGACCAGCTTCCCGCGGGAGTCTTGGTGGCAGGCCTCGCACCTGGTGCCCTATTTCCAGGAACTGGCCTACTGGCTGCGCGATCTGCTGCCGCCCAACCTGGCCGAGTATTTCCAGTATGCTGTCCGTATCGGCGGCGAACAGGGGTTGAGCTGATATGTGTGGAATCGTCGGCATCGTCGGCACCCAGCCGGTGAACCAGTCGCTCTACGACGCGCTGCAGGTGTTGCAGCATCGCGGCCAGGACGCCGCCGGCATCATGACCTGCGAGGACGGTCGCCTGCATCTGCGCAAGGACAATGGCCTGGCGCGTGACGTGTTCGACACCGAGCACATGATCTCGCTGAAGGGGCGCATGGGGATCGGCCATGTGCGCTATCCCACCGCCGGCTGTTCCTCCTCGGCCGAGGCGCAGCCCTTCTACGTCAATTCCCCCTATGGCATCGCCCTGGCGCACAACGGCAACCTCACCAATGCCGAGCAGCTCAAGGAGGAACTGTTCCGCCAGGATCGCCGCCACATCAATACCGATTCGGATTCCGAGATCCTGCTCAACGTCTTCGCCCACGAGCTGGCGCAGGGCAGCCGCTCGCTGGCGCTGGACGCGGCCGACGTCTTCGACGCGGTGGCCGGGGTGCATCGCCGCTGCCGCGGCGGCTATGCGGCGGTGGCGCTGATCCCCAACTTCGGGGTGGTCGCCTTTCGCGATCCCAACGGCATCCGGCCCGCGGTGTTCGGGGTGCGCGAGACCCCGCAGGGACCGGAGATGATGGTCGCCTCCGAGAGCGTGGCGCTGGATACTCTGGGCTTCGAACGCCTGCGGGACATCGATCCCGGCGAGGCGATCATCTTCACCATGGACGGTCGCCTGCTGCACCAGCAGTGCGCCGAGCGGTGGCAGCGCTCGCCCTGCCTGTTCGAATTCGTCTATTTCGCGCGCCCCGACTCCATCATCGACGACATCTTCGTGCACAAGGCGCGGTTGCGCATGGGCGAGAAGCTGGCGCGCAAGATCGAACGGGTGATGCCGCAGCACGACATCGACGTGGTGATTCCCATCCCGGACACCAGCCGCACCTCGGCCATGAGCCTGGCGGCCAAGCTGGGGGTGCGCTACACCGAGGGCTTCATCAAGAACCGCTACATCGGCCGGACCTTCATCATGCCGGGGCAGGCGACCCGCAAGAAATCGGTGCGTCAGAAGCTCAACCCCATCGACGTGGAGTTCCAGGGCAAGAATGTGCTGCTGGTGGACGACTCCATCGTGCGTGGCACTACCTCCAAGCAGATCGTGCAGATGGCGCGCGAGGCCGGCGCCGCCAAGGTCTATTTCGCCTCCGCCGCGCCGCCGGTGCGCTATCCCAACGTCTATGGCATCGACATGC
>CAZVIG010000477.1:0-2034 GCA_964627395.1 uncultured Sedimenticola sp. | reverse complement strand
GCCGCAATCGATTTTGCCGGCACATCCCTGTACCGGTGGAAGATCTGAATTTTTCGGATCTTCCTTAGCGGCCATTGGGCACCACGTAGAAGAAGATGGCCAGGAAGTGCAGCACGCTGCCTGCCAGCACGAAAAGGTGCCAGATGGCGTGGTTCCAGTGCAGACGTTCCCAGGCGTAGATTCCTGCGCCCAGGGTGTAGGCCAGTCCACCGGCCAGCAGCAGCCAGAGGCCCCCGCCGGCGAGGTTCTCCAGCAGCGGCTTCATCGCCAGCACCACCACCCAGCCCATGAGCAGGTAGAGCAGCAGCGACCAGCGCTTCAGCCTGGCGTTGTCGCCCAGCTCGATCCAGAGGCCGGCCGCCGCCGCGCCCCAGACGATGCCGAACAGGGTCCAGCCCCATGGCGAATCGTGCAGGGTGACCAGGGTGAACGGGGTGTAGGTGCCGGCGATGAGGAGAAAGATGGCGGCGTGGTCCAGCTTCTGCAGGATCGGTTTGGCCTTTTCATGGGGAATGCCGTGATAGAGGGTGGAGGCGGTGAACAACAGGATCAGGGTCACTCCGTAGATGGCGGTGCTCACCACGTGCCATACGTTGCCATGGAGCGCGGAGAAGGTGACCATGAGCACCAGCGCGGCGATGCTCAAAGGGATCCCCACGCCATGGGTGACGGCGTGGGCGAGCTCTTCGGCCACACTGTACTCGTAGAACCAGCCTTGGGTCTCCTGGTCTTTGGGTTGTTTGTCGTTCATCGGTTTCCTGACTTGACGACTGTCGGGCCGAAGCCCGACCTACAGGAGATTTCCACAGTAGGTCGGACTTCGGTCCGACAATACGACCTTACGATCTCCGTCGCGCCTTTCTTCCCGACTTGCCCCGCACATGGGTGGTGCGAAAAGGCCTGCCGCCCCGCCGGGACGTCTGCCCGGTGCCGGCGGGCTGCCAGCACGGCACCAGGTGGCGCTTGCCGTTGCCGATGAGATCGGCGCGGCCCATGCGCTTGAGGGCGTCGCGCAGCAGGGGCCAGTTGTCGGGGTCGTGGTAGCGCAGGAAGGCCTTGTGCAGCCGCCGCTGACGCATGCCGCGGGGGACATAGACCCGCTGGCCGTTCCGGCGCACCCGCTTCAGGGGATTGTAGCCGCTGTGCCACATGGCGGTGGCCAGGGCCATGGGCGAGGGCAGGAAGGCCTGCACCTGGTCGGCGCGAAAGCCGTTGCGCTTGAGCCAGAGGGCCAGCTCCAGCATGTCCTCGTCGGTGGTGCCGGGATGGGCGGCGATGAAATAGGGGATCAGGTACTGCTCCTTGCCCGCCTGGCGCGAGTATTTGTCGAACATCGCCTTGAAGCGGTCGTAGGTGCCGATGCCGGGCTTCATCATGTGGGCCAGCGGCCCGGGCTGGGTGTGCTCGGGGGCGATCTTGAGATAGCCGCCCACATGGTGGGTGACCAGCTCTTTCACGTATTCCGGCGTTTGCACCGCCAGGTCGTAGCGCAGGCCGGAGGCGATGAAGACCTTCTTCACGCCGGGCAGGACGCGCGCCTTGCGGTAGAGATGCACCAGGGGCATCTGGTCGGTGTTCAGGTTCTTGCAGATGCCGGGATAAACGCAGCTCAGGCGGCGGCAGGCGGATTCGATCTTCTTCTCCTTGCAGTGGAGGCGCCACATGTTGGCGGTGGGGCCGCCCAGGTCGGAGATGACGCCGGTGAAGCCGGGCACGGTGTCGCGGATGGTTTCGATCTCGCGCAGGATGCTCGCCTCGGAGCGGTTCTGGATGATGCGTCCCTCGTGCTCGGTAATGGAGCAGAAGGTGCAACCACCGAAGCAGCCGCGCATGATGTTCACCGAGAAGCGGATCATCTCGTAGGCAGGGATGCGGGCGCCGCCGTAGGCGGGATGGGGCACCCGCTGGTAGGGGAGCTCGTAGAGCCGGTCCAGCTCCCGCGTGGTGAGGGGAATGGGCGGCGGATTGAGCCACAGCTCGCGGTCCCCATGGCGCTGCACCAGGGCGCGGGCGTTGCCGGGGTTGGACTCCAGG